>NZ_QUEC01000026.1:35711-61922 GCF_003478095.1 Clostridium sp. AF34-10BH | reverse complement strand
GGTGCTTTCTTTCTTTTTTCTATTAACTTTTCCTACAAAAACTTTACCCTACGCAACGTTTTGTGATGATAGGAAGATGAGAATTTCGTGATAGCCAAGTGCCTCTACGATTGCTCAACAAAGCCAATCACAGGAGGAAAATTTATGGCAAATCATGAAAATCTTAGTACACAATTCATCTATCTTCGTTCTACAGGAGAGAAGATCTCTGTCCCAAAGGAACAGCGTGATGCTTTCTATAAGGAGGCCGACCGCATCCGTCATAAAGAGCAGCTCCATCATCGTTGTATGTGTAGCAAAAAACATCTCTGGGAATGCGATGGAGACTGCATCGGATGCAAATATCATGCAGTCGGAGATACACTTTCACTCGACATTCCTACCGAAGACGGCGAAGCCAATATGTACGACTGCATTCCTAATTCATCACCATCAATGGAAAATGTAATTGCAGACAGGCTCCTTCTCGACCAGCTTTTTAATATGTTGAGAGAACTTGATCCGGATGCTGATACCATCATTCAGTGCTGGCTTGATGATTACAAGATCTCAGATCGTGCAATCGCCGAGAAGCTTGGCCGCAAGCAGCGTACCTTCGCTGATCAGATGAAGAAGATCCGCACGGAGCTCCGTAAAATCCGTGGTTATTAATCCTACATATCATATGTAGCAATTCATCCCTCTTGCACAATATGCAACAGTTCAAACGGAAGGCTCTCGTACTGTAGAGAGAAACATTGATTGCTACAGCAGCGGTCATATCAGTCACAAGCAGGCAATTGAAAAAGTAGCATTTTTGTCCTGTATTCTGAATGTATATTTTAACTTTCAGAATATAGGACATACATCATTGCAATCCCTACGAATTTTCTTGTATTTAAAACGCTAATATCGGTGAAAAAAATACAAAAGCAGGTGATTTTGTCTTATAAAAATGCTTTATTTTCGCCAAGTACGCAAATAAAAGAAATTCCGTACAAAAATTCCTGATTTCGGAACTTTTTTGTACGGAATCCATTGTTTTTATACTATTTATACCAAAATAACTTCCCAGTTACTTCTTCTGCCGGACCAGCAGGGTGACTGCCTCCAACGAATCGGTAAACGGGAACATGTCCACGCCCACGCCCTTCGCCACACGGTAACCTTTCTTCTTAAAATACTTTAAATCCCGTACCAGTGTCTCGGGATTGCAGGAGACGTAGACGATCCGCTCCGGGCCGATCTGGGCTACGGAATTCATGAATTCTTCGGTGCTGCCGCTTCTGGGGGGATCCATCAGGACCACATCGACCTTTGCGCCCTGTCCGGCCATTTCCACGAGGAATTTCCCGGCGTCGTTCTGGTAGAACTGGATGTTGCGGATCTGGTTCGCCTTGGCATTGTTGCGGGCATCCCGGACAGCATCGGCGTTTAACTCCACACCGATGACCTTGGCGGCCTTGTCACTGGCAATCATGCCGATGGTTCCGGTGCCACAATAGGCATCCACCACGGTCTCTTTGCCGGTAAGTCCGGCGTACTCCAGTGCTTTCCCGTAGAGGATCTCGGTCTGTACCGGATTCACCTGGTAGAAAGATCTGGGAGAGATTCGGAAACGCTTTCCGCACAGCTCATCCTCAATATAACCTTTGCCGTAGATCACATGCTCCTTGTCCCCCAATACCATGCTGGTATTGCGGTTGTTGACATTGATGACCACGGTGGTGATCTCCGGGTGCAGTTTCAGCAGTGCCTTCACAAAATTATTCTTAGAGGGCAGGATTGGGGACGCCAGTACCAGCACCACCATGATCTGGCCGGTAACATGGCCGGTCCGGATCAGCACATGGCGCAGCAGCCCATACCCGGTGTCCTCATTGTAAGGGCGGATATGAAAAGATTTCAGCAGCCCTCTTATAGAGACAATGATCTCATCCGCATTGGCATTCTCGATCAGGCAGCTGTCCACGGGAACGATCCGGTGGCTCTTCTGTTCATAAATGCCGGAGATGGCATCGTGATACCGGTTCTCGCCGAATACCGCATGTACCTTGTTCCGGTAATGCTCCGGGTGCTCCATGGGAATGACACCCTCGACCTTGCAAAAAGGAGCCAGAAGCTCCTTTAATTGCTTTTCCTTATTCTTCAACTGTTCCACATAGGGCTTGTTGATCCAGCTGCACCCGCCGCATTTATCAGCCACCGGGCAGAGGCCACTCTTCTTTTTAACGGCCGTCTTTTCCCGGCCCTGTCCTACGGGCACCCGGTTTTCCTTGCCTGCCGTCACTTTAGTTTTTCCCGCCGCATTGGCTTTTCCCGTTGCTTTGGTCTTTTCCGTCCCTTTCGCAGGTCCGGATGTTCTTCTGTCATTTCTGTTATCGTTCTTCATCATTCCGCCTGACTTCATTTAGTCATCCAGTCTTCTCATTTCTGTGTAAGCCAAAAGCAACGGTCCCACACCCTTGGCATCGTCTTCCACGATGGGCTCGGACATATAATACTCGAAGCTGCCGTCACGCCGACGGTTATCCTCAGGTCCCAGTCCTGCCACGAGGCAGATACCGCCGAGGCTTAAATGTCCATCCTTCTCCTTCAGATAACGGTCACAAATTCCCTGAAATGCCTTTAATCCATAGGCTCTGTAGGACTCCGGTAAAAATCCGAGTCTCACGCCCTTCAGCAGGGAGTAAGCCATGATCGCACTTCCGCTGGTCTCTAAATAATTCGGCTCCTGACCCCCCAGTGCTGGAAGCTGGTACCACATACCGCTCTCGTCCTGGAATTTTAACATGGAATCGATCAGATCCACGAATACCTTCTTCAGATTGTCATACTCTGCCTTGTACTCTTCCCCCGGCTCACATTTGCTCAGAGTGTCCAACAATGCCATGGAATACCAGCCCAGTGCTCTCAGCCAGAAATTCTGGGACAGACCGGTCTCCTTGTTACACCAGAATGCCTTTTTGGAGGCATCATAACCGTGATAGTACAATCCGGTCTTGGGATCTCTCATATATTTTACAACATTGGCAAACTGATGAAAAATGTCATCATAGTGCTTCTTGTCATCGAATTTGGTCTCATACTCCATGTAGAAAGGCTGTCCCATGTACATGCCGTCCAGCCATACCTGGTTGGGATAGATCTTCTTGTGCCAGAAGTTGCCTTCCTCGGTGCGGGGCTGGGTCTCCACCTGGCTGTAGATCAGGTCGATGGCCTTGCGGTATTTTTCCTTACCATTCAGGGCATACAATGCGAACAGAGTCTTGCCCGCATTGACATTGTCAATATTATATTCTTCCACGGAATACTTCGTAATCGTACCGTCTTCCTGTACTCTGTGGTCAATAAATGCATCTGCGAATTCGTAATACTTCTTCTCTCCGGTAGCGTTGTAGATCTCTAAAAGTGCCAGGATCATGCAACCGTCAATGTAATTCCAGCCGGCAGCTTTCCCCTCTCTCGCCTTCTCTATGTTCCATGCGGGAACATCCAAAGTACTCTTCTCGATCAGTTCATCAATGTATTTCTCAAAAATAGGCAGTTGCATGTATTATTTTCCTCCAAATTTCTATTTTACGGCATATAGCTTTATTTTACACTTTATTTTCTGCCTAGTCAATGGGGCTGACAGGGCTCGTACCCGGCAATGGATCAATATTTTCAAATTCCACGATCCATTGTCCGTCATCCGGGAACCCCGGTGTCTGCCTGTCACAACCATCATATCCTGCCGCCATAATTGCTGCTGCCAATAACAGTGATCCATTTCCCGGCAGATACAACGGCAGGTCCTTTCGTCCTGTCTGCCGGTTATTGCCGCTTGTGACATAACAGTTCTTTGGAGATTCCTTCAATAGTAACTCTATTGCTTTCTCCGGCTTTCCTAATCTTACCGCTGTCATCGCCATCATGGCAAAATCCCATCCCCACAGGGTAGGATATTTCCAGCATTCCTCTACCAACTGCAATGTGTTGTCCATAACCGTCCTGTCTATCCGGTCACTGTCGATCAGACCAAAAGCTCCCAGCATAGAGGGGTGATCTCTGTTATACTCCGTAAATGTCGTCGGACAATTTTCATGTGCCAGGTACACGCCGTCTTTTTCCGTTAATTCTGCCATATGCTCCGCTACCTGTTCCCAGAGTTCTTCCTTTTCCCTGCCGAGTCGTTCTGCCCACCATCCGGCGATCCGCAAGGTATCCCGGAAATACTCCACTTCAAAAGCCGGATTGCACACATCCATTGCCTTATGACATTCCTGTACCGGTATTACCGGAGCACAGATACTGTAGACTTTTTTCACCGGATCCCATCCCACAAAATCTACCATGAAATCAGCGGTTTCCTTCACCAGTTCCCAGTTCTCCTCTAAGAATCTGCGATTTCTTTTTCTGCGATATGCCATTTCCAGCATATAGATAATGTGCGGCTGCTGCCACACCAGCAAGGGCGCAATATTGGAAGGGCAGTCCACTCCTTCCGTGGCGATCATTTTCGGCCATCTTGCTCCTTTGTAGCCGTTTCTTGCCGCATTTTCTCTTGCCTGCTGCAGATGTTCCCTATACCATGCCAGGCTTCTGTCCAGCAGCTCCTCCTGATGCCACAGCGGAAGCCATGCACAATGCCACAGATACATCTCCAGATGCATTTTACCGTACCAGCTGTTACATGTCAGTCCTGTCTCCTGCGGAGGTGTCGAACCACTGGAATTGATTGCCATAAGATACTGTGACAAAATAATCCGCCGTTCCAGTTCCCTTGCTCTGGGGTCAGCGCTTTTATTCAGCTGAATGATACCGCCCCGCTCCCAGAAACGCCTACCCCCTCTTTTGGATGCGTTCATTACTTCCTGTGCAGATAAACATTCTGCCTGCTCTTTTTGTTTTCCTAACGCTATGGAGATGTCCAGTTTTTCTCCATTGGCGAAAATACGAAGGGTATGGCTGCCTTCCTTTCGGATCTTTCCTCCCTGCGCATAGATACCTGCATAATACTCATCCCTGTCCAGTTGTCTCCACAGAAGCATTTTTTCATCACTCGTCTGCAGTATCGTGGTACGGTGTCTGTCGTTCTGTGTCCAATCCGATGCGGTAATATCCGAAGCTCCATAGGGGAAATCCAGCACTATACTAATTTTTTTCTCCTTCAGTGCCTCGCTCTCCAGAGAAAAGGCCAGGATGTCTCTCCCTTCATTGTGACAGGCGGTCCGCACTCTGCAGGCATTGTTCCGTATCTGGAATTCACTGTACAGAATCCCTTCATACAGAACCAGTTCCTGCCGCACCCCGGTGATATCTTCTGCAGAAATGCTCTCCTCTTCCCACTGCAGGCGGACCCTTACCAGATTCAGTCTGTGGGGATTTTCCCGCAGCCAGTTATAGACATCTTCATTGCCCACCTTTTTATCCTGCGGATATTTTAACAGACGTCCTTCTCTGTTTACATATTCCGTCATCACCAGATCATCCAGTGTATAATTGTACTTTTCCCTGCTTACCGGTTTCGTGTGCCATCCCCATTGTGACATTGTACACAACGGGAGTTCCTGATATTCCTCGTATAGCGTCTGCATTCCGGTGATATCCGCCGTAAAAGCAAGTTCTCCGTTTCCTACCGTAAGCGGGGAGTCCGTTGCTATCTCCGTCAGCACCGGATTATGTCCCGATATCAGTTTCTGCCTGTCTATTTTATGTTCTGCGACCATACAAATGCTCCTTATCCTTTTACTGAACCGATCATAACACCCTTTACAAAATGTTTCTGTACAAAAGGATATAAAATAATCAGTGGAATACTACCAAATACAATAATAGCATATTTTAATACTTCAATGTTCGCTGCACGCATACTTTGTTCTGCCGTAGTTGCCATTTCCTCCAAAGCTGCTACCGAATTCATGATATTACGCAGGACTACCTGCAGTGTAAATTTATTCTCTGAAGACAAATAAATAAATGCATCAAAATAGGAATTCCAATGAGCAATGGCATAATAAAGTACCAATACTGCCAAAATAGATTTTGACAACGGTAATACCATATTAACCAGAACCCGGATATCATCGCATCCATCCAGTCTTGCAGATTCCAACATTTCTCCCGGAATGCTGTTCTGGAAATAGGTTCTTGCAATGATCATGTTATATACCGAAATTGCTCCCGGTAAGATCAATGCCCACATACTATCCAGCAGTCCGAGGTTTTTGACATTCAGATAAGTAGGAATCAACGGTGCTGTGAAGATCATAACGAAAATAAACAGAGCGCTGATCACCTTTCTTCCAATAAAATCCTTTACGGACAATGGATATGCCGCCATAATTGTCAATACAATATTTACGCATGTTCCCACTATAGTATATATAATGGAATTTTTATAACCGGTCAGAAGAGACCTGTTGGAAAATATCTCCTCATATGCATCAATATTCCATCCCTTCGGCCAGAAAGATACCTGTCCTCTTATTACAGCGCTTGGCGAAGACAAAGACGAAGCTACCACATTGAGAATTGGCATCGCTACCAACAGAAGACATATCATCAGGAGCACAGTATTTACTATATAAAATATACGATTACTTTTGCTCATAACTTTTCTTTTCATCTTATGTTCCTCCCTATATCAGACTGGTATCGGCAACCTTATCCGCTATTTTGTTTACAACCAGCAATAATATCAGAGATACCACTGACTGGAATATACCAATCGCTGTCGAATAGCTATACTGCATTCCGCTCAGACCGATACGATAAACATACGTTGAGATAATGTCTGAAGTTGCCATGTTTAAATCATTTTGCAAGAGCAGTACTTTTTCATATCCTATTGTCAAAATATGCCCACAGGACATGATCAACAGAATTACTGCTGTCGGCATGATACTGGGAATGTCAATATATCTGATTCTTTGCCAGATATTCGCACCGTCCACGGTTGCTGCCTCATGTAATTCCTGGTCTACCGCAGCAAGCGCAGAGATATAAATTACGGCATTGTAACCCGTTTTCTGCCATACATCAGAGAAAACATATAATGTTTTGAACAATTTAGGCTCTCCCATAAAATGAATGGCCTGTCCTCCCAGATTCTCGATCAGGTGATTCACCGGACCCGTCAGAGATAACATCTGTGACAGAATACCTACGATCAAAACGGTAGAAATAAAATAAGGCATATACGTTACCATCTGTACCGTCTTTCCGAACCATCGCACTCTGACATAGTTCAATGCAATCGCAAGAATGATCGGTGGAAAAACTCCCAATACAATACCATACACAGACAAGCCCAATGTATTACCCATCAGTCTCCAGAACTGTGGTGACTGGAAAAACATCTTGAAATACTTAAGTCCTACAAACGGGCTGTGCCAGATACCTCCTTTGAAATTGTAATCCCGGAATGCGATCTGCGATCCAATAATAGGCATATATTTAAAAACGATCAGATAAACCAGAGGCAGTGCTACGATCAGATATAACTGCCAATGCCTTTTTATGCTGCGTATTGTATTTTTTGCATGCTGTTTTTTATGTTCCGGACGAATTGTTTTCTTAGGATTCATTTTCTTCCTTCTTTCTATAAAAGGAGGGCTGCCTTAATGCAGTCCCCCTTGCAAATGTTTCAAAAGGCTTTCCCGATCTCCTATTTTGCAAAAGAAGATTCATCATATGCCTTCTGTAATAACTCCAAATATCTCTCCAGTCCTACATTATTCAGGGCACTGATATAGCCATCCCATTCTGCATCAATATCCTTTGCTCCGGTAATAAACTGCACCATATATTCTTTCTGAACATCCATAACATTGGTCTTAAGCAAAGACATTTCGCTGGAGTCTTCCTGGCTCATATATAAATCCGGCATTACCGACTCTCTGGACTGTCGCACCTTTTCATGTTCAAGAGACGCTCTGTAAATAACCACATTTCGACCATTGACCGGCTTAACATCCTCCGCATACGGATCCGGGTTCGTAGCATCTGCAAGCAGGAAATCCGGTGTACGCACCAATGCCGTAACCTGATTCAAAGTTACATTGGCTGTGGAAGCATCCAGTTTCTTATAGAGTGCTTTTGTCACACCATCCATGCCTACTTCTGTCGTATCATCATCCAGCATGACATAATTCACACCTTCTTTTCCAAGAATAGCTCTGTATGTCTGCGTCTCAATATAATCCAGCAGACGGAATGCTGCTTCGGGATTACTGCAGCTGCTCGAAATAAATGTCATACCTGTCTGGAACATAACATAAGGATTCCAGGATGCCACACATTGACCGTCCGGTCCTGTCAAAGGTGCCAGTGACTGGTACTGCTTCCATTTATCGGAATAGGGTTCTGTTGTCAAATCACATGCATATCCTGGTCTCTGGGCCAGAAATGCTCCGATAACGCATTCATCCCCTGCTTCATTTATGTTTACCTGATTATTTTTATCTTGTGTAAAAGATTCAGGGTTTAAAAAACCTTCACTATACAATTGCTTTAAATATTTCAGTCCTTCTTTATATCCCTCCTGAACAGGTGCAAATGTCACTTTTCCGTTGTCCACGTACAATTTATTTGTCTCAGAAGTCAGTTGGAACGGATTCATTAGAAATCCATCAATCTGTGTACCCGCTCCGGAAGTCACTGTTGACAAAGGAATTTCGTCATTGAGATCTCCATTGCCATTGGCATCCTGCTCCTTAAAAGCTTTCATGACCTGATAAAACTCTTCCGTAGTTGTCGGCATCTCTAATCCCAGATTATCCAGCCACTGCGTATTGATCCACAATTTCATATTGTATTGTACATGCAGGGATCCATCTACATTCGGTAAAGAATAAATATTACCGTTGGGAGTTGTTATATAGTCTCTCATCCCCTCTATTTCATCCAGTGCCTGCTTATAACCTACTGAAACAGTGTCCAGATAATCGTTTAAAGGTAAGATCAGTCCCTGCTCTCCCAGCGCCTGTTCTGTTGCTTTGTCATAGCGGTTACTACTGCCTACACCAGTTAAAATAATATCCGGAAGATCTCCCGAAGCGAACATGGTGCTCAGCTTTTCCTGTACATTATCTGAAGCCGCACAGGTCTGCCACTCCAAATGGATTCCCGTTGTCTCTTCAAGTTCTTTTACCATTTCATTATCTTCCCAGCTGCCGTCCGGATTTGCAGGCGCAAACACCGTCAGAGTCACGGGCTCATTTACAATGGGAAGTTGTCCCGGTTCATTAAACAATGAATTGTCCCCTGTTTGTGTCTGACCTGCTTCTGCTCCTGATGATCCTGCTGCCTGTTGGGATGATCCGCACCCGGTAAACATTCCTGTCATAAGCATGCATGCTGTTAAAAGTGCTACAATTTTTTTCTTCTTCATTTTGTGCCCTCGCCTTCTTTTTTTGCTCAGCCCACAGCTTACCGATTTGATTTTTTGTATTTGTACTGTGGCTGCCTTACGCATTTCACAATACAGGCCGGGCACTGAAACAACAACTTGAAATTCCTGATGCAACGTACAAAATCTAAGAAAATGCGCCGTACACTTTCTTAGGTACTGCGCATTTTCTTAGATTTTTATTCTTTCCATGCCGAAGGTGCTATCCCGTAGGCACGTTTAAAGGCCCGTCGGAAGGTTGCGCTGCTTCCGTAACCCACCATCTGAGCAATGGTCTCCATATCCCATTTTCCTTCGGCAATTAATTTTTTTGCCTTTTCCAGTCTTAATTTTTCCAAATAGCTGCTAAAAGATTTTCCCATCGTCTCCTTGAAAAAGATAGAAAAATAGTTTTCTGATAGTCCAAACTCTTCTGCCACCATGGGGACGCCCAGAGATGGATTGCCATAATTTTTCTCCAGATATTCTTCCAGTTTCTGATAGTATATCTCGCTCTTTCTGCTCCTGCTGTGATAATTTTCTTCGCATAGACGCAGGAACTGTGTTTCCAATACTTCCAATGCTTTGGGAAACGACTGTTCCGTCTGTACTTTTTCCAGCAGCTGCTCCGTTTCCATACTTTCTGCCATATTATTACACATTCTTATCAAAGTAGAGGTGATTCCCGATATAACGACTTTCCCTCCATTGGCCGACAGATGTATTTTTCCCAGATTTTCTTCTCTTATTTTTATAAAAATTTCTTTTACCTGCTCTGAATTACCGTTTTTTGTAGCAGCCTGTAATTTTTCTTCCATTTCCAGCGGATACCAAGGCATATTCCTTTTCCACAGCTCTCTGCTGTATTCCACTACATTCTGTTTTTCTATTTTTCCCTTATCAGAGCAATATAACGCCTGTTGATAAGAAAATACAATTTCTCGCTTTTCTGTATAACAGCTGCCGATTCCGACATAAACCTCCTCCGCTCCAAGCTGTTTCAGTTTCTCTGCTGTCTGCTCTCCTACAAGCAGAGGTTCCATAGGATTTTCCTCTGTACAATATTGCAGCAATGCTACATGGGTCGGATCTACCGGATACCATATCTGTTCTGTTTCCGTCTCTGCACATTTTTTTGCCGCTGACAACAGTTTTTCTCCCTCCTCACTGCCAAACACCAGTACATAGTAATCCTTCTGCACTAACCGGATTCCGGCATGGGCAGCTTCCTCTATAATATTAAGTTCTGTGTCAAATTCTCCGTTCATTAGTAATGTCAGAAAATTTCTTCTCTCTTTCACGGTCTTTTCCTGTAGCATCGCATTCAAAGACTGATAATCATCCAACAGGGCATGAACTCCCTTCTCCAGATATTCATACTCTGAAATATTTTCCGTTTTATGAATTTCTCTGTCTTCCAGCATAAAAAATCCCTGCATATTGTCAATCAGGTTATGAATCGGTTTGCTGTACCTTAATGCAAAACAACACCCAAGGCCAATTTCCAGTACTGCCCCTGTGAAAAGAATCAACCATGCTGCTCTACGAATTCTTTGAAAATTCTGCATTACTACCGCCATCGGAAGAACGGCCGCAAAATGCATTCCATTTTCTTCCGATGTCTGATTTACCACCAGACAATCTGTTCCATTCCATTTTATCTGCCGGATATCTTCCCCTGTTGCTTCACTTAGAAACAGATCCGTGTTCTCCGGATCATCACCATCCGCATTGATTTTCCCCAGACTTGCAAGCAGTCTGTCCTCTGCACCATAAATCAGAATTCCTCCTTGTCGGCTCAACAGTTGTCCAAACATTTGCTCTAGATTTTCTTTTGAAAGCAAAAATTGTACTACAGCATTTGCTTCCGGCTCCTGTTGAATATAATTCCGCACAGGGTAGGAAAATGTCATTGCCTGAAATGTTCTCTCCCCTGTATCTATTTCTTCCAACGGAAACAGCTGCCACGTATTCGACTCGAAACTCTGTTTTCTCCAGGTCTCAAAATCCGTATTTTGATAAGTGCAATAATTGTCATAAAAAAACTTATCCCCAACTACCATCCCGCTTTTTCGAAATATCAATTCATTTTTCATAATCACACTGTAATTCTGATAGTGCTCTGAATCCGCAAAGGTCTGGCGAAGCATGTCATTGCATCTGATTAATGCTGCGATATTATTGTCCCCATCCTTCAATCCGTCCAGAAAATAGACCCACTTTAAATCACTGTCGTTTGATACAGAAAAAGCTCCTGCACACATAATATCCAGTTGCTTTTCAAATGCCATGCGGCCTTCCGTTAAGTCATTTTTCATAATTTCACTGTAATAGTTCTCTGTACTATTTTTCCAAAATGAAAGTAGCAAAAATACTGCTATAAACGGTGCAGCCAACAGCGCACCATAAGAAAGCAGCAATGTAGAGTATATTCTCTTCACATGAAAACGTTTTAATTTCTGTCGTGTCATTCGTATGGTTATGCTCCTCATTTTTCTCATGGTCCAAAAAATATCCGGACTTTCGAACATAAAATGTACTTATCTGCAAAAAAACAGCAAACACGTACATTATATTACGCATTTGCTGCATTGTCATCATGAATATATAATTTTCTCGCTCTGGAATGCCCTCGTCAGTCCGAATACCAGCACTCCCGCCGCGCACAGATTTACGATCACCGTCACGATAATTTCTGCCGGCTGATAACTAAAGGAAAAAATACCGTTCATACACTGCACACTGTTGTATACCGGGATCAGATATCGGTATAGCGGGATCTCCTTTCCCTGACTGAGCATGGGGCTCAATCCGATAAATGTCACCACAATGGTAAACGGAGACACTGTTGTAGCTGCCTCTTTCACACTTTTGGCAAAAGCGGAGACCAGTGCGATCATGGATACCAGCACCATTACCGTTGACAGAATGATCAGAAGCAGCATCGCATAATCCATAGGTACGTACACCGAGGAATCCACGCCGGTCAGTTCTCCGCCCATCATTTTCGGCAATGCCGCAAAAGTTCCGATAAAACTGGAACAGCCTGCCAGAAGCGCTATGATACTTAAGGAAAACACTTTTCCCAGAGCCAGGGAACTTCTCTTCATGGGTGTCACCAGTAATGTCGCTATGGTACCCCGCTCCTTTTCCCCAGCAATGGACTCCGGTGCCACAGACATACATCCACTGTACAAAAACATCATAAGCAACAACGGCATCATCATGGAAAACATCTGCCCCGTAGTATCTTTGCTGGTGGCACAGTCATAGTATACCGAATCTCCGGCATTGATATCCAGTTTATTAGCTAAGGAAGTCTCATACTGCTCCAGCACCTCCGATACCTCATTGTAAAAATGAGCGGATTCCGGTTCCGCGGAATTGTAATAAATTTCTACATTGGGCGCAGGTTCCCCACTACTGACCTGGTAGTTTTCCACCACTGTATCAAAATCCGCCGGAAATACCACCAGACCATCCACCTGTTTCTCCTGGATCTCCTGCCGTATCTCCGTCAGCTGCTCTCTGTCCGCCTGCTGCCAGTCCACCCGCAGTTCCCGCATCTCTTCTCTTACGGAATCCGGCATGTCCACCACATAAGCCTTCGCCACATAAGTATCTTCCGGAAGCATGGTCTTCATCATGACACTGCCCAAAAAGCTGTACACCACATAGATCATAATTCCGGGAAGCAGCAGTGTGGTGATCACCAGTCTTCTGTCTCCGAAAAATCTGGCCAGCTCTTTTTTCATTACTGTGATCGTATTATTTGTCATGGTCCGTTTCCTCCCCACTTACCGCTTCATAGATCTCAAAAAAACGATCCTCCAGACTCTTCTCTCCACAGAGTGTCTGCAGATTTTCACAAACTGTCATCTGCCCATTAATAATGATCCCCACACGGTCACATATCTTCTCCACCAGACTAAAGATATGGGTGGATACAATGATGGTCTTCCCCTGCTCCTTCAGATCCAGCAGGAAATCCGTCACCACCTTCGCTGTGAGAATATCCAGCCCATTGGTGGGCTCATCGAAAATTATGATCTCCGGATCCTGCACCAGTGAGATCACCAGGGATACCTTCTGCTTCATTCCCGTGGACAAATCCCTAACGCGCACCTGGGCAAACTCCTGAATGCCGAACCGTGCAAACAGCATGCGTTTTCTGGCGTCCCGTCTGTCTGTCGGAATACCGTACAATCCAGAGAAAAAGTCATACAGATAATCCGGGGTAAAAAAATCCTCCAGCTTCAGTTCACTGGTAAGGAAGCCGATCTTATGCCGTACCTCCTCCGGCTGTGTCACTACGCTGCTGCCGGATAACACCGCATCCCCGCTGTCCGGCCGGATCAGCGTTGCCAGCATCCGAAGCGTTGTGGTCTTACCGGCACCGTTAGGTCCCAAAAGTCCGAACACTTCCCCCCTTTTTACGCAAAAGCTCACTTGATCCACCGCTGTTTTGGTCTTCGATGCACTGTGCTCCATTTTTCGTTGTTTTGCAGACAGATGAAATGTCTTGCTGATCTCCTGTACACGGATCAACTCTTCGCTGTCCCCTGTCTCCCATTTTTTCTCTTCCATATACGCCATATCCTCCATGTCACTGTCTTCCCCGTCTTCCACTTTACTATTCACAGAGCATCCTGCGGTTCGTCAGATTGCAGGAATTCCCGCAATTCCCATTGCCACACATACCAGCCACAAGAGCAGCAGATGTGCAGGATAGAAAAAATAAAAGAAATATTTATTCTGCCGCCCTCTCGTTCCGTTGTAGAACCAGATCAGAATAAAGGAAAGTGCTGCAAACATCTCCAGGCTGTCCATCAATAAAAAAATGATGACACCGGCCCACATCTGTGCTTTCTTTCGGTTACGGAACAGATAAAGTACAGTGATTGCCAAAATCCCCTTAAAATCATAATCCGTCTTAAGAACCAAGCCCAGTACACATCCTGTCAGAATAATAACGGCATTCAGTCCCACGCGCAGAATCGTTTTTCCAACCGTTGTACCCACAAAATGCTGTTCCACCAGATGAAGTCCCGCGATCACCAGCAGCCCCAATAACAATGTAAAAAATACATTTTGATATGCCGGATACCATGCCTTGCCGCTGAATGCCAGATCAAATGGCACCTCCGAAATCAGTGCAAATAAAAACATCCTGCCCAGATACTTTTTCACATTGTGGGTCTTTTGAAATCCCTCTACCAGTAAAAAACAGTAAATGGGGAACGCAAATCTGCCGATGATACGCATTGCCATGTAGATGCCGTACATTCGGCCGTTCTGCCCCATCCAGGCAGTATAGGCCTCCTGATTCGCCATAGCTTCATACAGCCCGTTCCGGATCAACAGCCTTGTCACGATCACAGCCCCGATGTGATCGATCAACATAGTCACTACCGCGATATTTTTCAGCACTGCACTGCTGATTCCACGTTTTTCCTGTATTTTCCCTTCCGATATTACTTCTGTCTGCATCCTTATATTCCATCCTCGGTTTTTGTATTATTTAATTAGTACAATAATGTATTTGTTCTGCTTTGTCAAGCAACCCATTTGTCAGACTCCTACAAAAATGTCCCCTGCTGACGCAGAGGACACACTTATGGACAATCTTTTTTCATCCTACCTTATATCCGGTTCCCCATACCACCTTCAGGTATCTGGGCTCCTTGGGATTGCTCTCGATCTTCTCACGGATGTGGCGGATATGCACCGCAATAGTATTATCCGCTCCGATAGCCTGCATATGCCAGATGGATTCGTAGATCTGGCTGATGGACAGTACCTTGCCACGCTCCTGCACTAGGAGCCTTAAAATCTTATACTCGATGGGAGTCATCTTCACTTCCCGTCCCTCTACCGTCACTGTGCGGTTCCTGTCGTTGATCTCCAGTCCATCCACGCGGTAAATACTATCAATACTTTCGCACAGATTGACCAGCTGTGTATATCTGCGAAGCTGGGATTTCACTCTGGCTAACAGCTCCAGCGGATTATATCCCACTGTCACATAATCATCCGCACCGGCATTCAGTGCCATGATCTTGGCGGTCTCCGCATCCTGTGCGGAAATGATAATAATGGGGATCGTAGTCATATTACGGATGTCATGGATCATCTCAATGCCTTCTCCCCAGCCTCTGCCATCCAGTTCCACATCCAGCAGCAGAAGCTGGATCTCCTGTGCACGCAGTAATTCTTGTAACTGTGCTCTCCCCGTCACTGCCACCATTTTTAAGCCTTCTCCTGCGAGAAGGGAACTCATTGTCTCTATCACACCCGTATTATTATTGTATACTGCAACCCTTTTTTCCATGCTCCACACCTTACACCTTTCGTATCGGAAAAGACCCCTCCGCCTTATCTACGTTTATCGTATCCTGTCAATGCATATTTTCTGCAACATAATTATTAAAATTCTATAAACATTTCGTTTTGCTCTTATCCATTCATAAAAGCGTCTGCTTCGCAGCCGACGCCGCTACCGCGGCTCATCTTTTATTTCATGAATAAGACGCTTCGCTCATGGAATCGTAAATACACTGCTTTGCGTGCAAGCACTCACGCAGCTTATTTACGATTTCATGGTAAAACGAAACCCTACAACTACATAGACGCAATTGTAGGGCAAAAAGTTGCAGTATTTTTATTTTTCAGGTGTAAAAAACTTCTTCCAGTACCAGGCCTTTGGCCGGCACCAGCGCTCCCGCCTTCGCTCTGTCTCCGGACTTCAGTACATCCGTCACATTTTCCGGTGTCCGGATTCCCTTTCCGACCTCGAGGAGGGTTCCCACGAGGATACGGATCATATGATGTAAAAATCCATTTCCGGTAAATACAAACTCCACACGGTTCGCTATCCTTTCGATCCGGATCTCGTCGATCCGGCGGACGGTGGATTTCTTACTTTTTTTTGCAGAGGTAAATGCCTTGAAATCGTGCTCTCCAAGCAATCGCTCCGCTGCCTTTCGCATAGCATCCAAATCTAATGCTTCCGGTTCCTCTGCCGCATAGCGTCTCCAGAACACATCCGGGATCTGGCTGTTGATGATGCGGTAACGGTAACGCTTCCCGGTGGCATTTAGTCTGCTGTGGAATCTGGGTGCCGCCTCCGACACCTCCACCACGGCAATATCCTCTGGCAGATACCGGTTACAATAGGCCATGATCTCTTCTGTACTCATGTCAGATTCCGTATGGAAATTCGCCACCTGTCCCAACGCATGCACTCCTGCATCCGTTCTGCCGCTGGCTGCGATCTCCACAGGCTCCCCGCACATTTTCGTCAAAAGAACTTCCATTTTTCCCTGAATCGTATTGTCTGTGGATGTCTGTTTCTGCCACCCCTGATATCTGGTTCCTTCATATTGCAGTCGCAGTCTGATATTTCTCATGATTTCTTTTCTTTCTGTTTTTTCGCAGAAGCTTCTTTTCGAGCTTCTTTTTGGGCTTCTTTTTGAGCCTCTTCCTCCGCTGCCTGTCTGGCCAGTTCCTCGCTCAGCCTCCGGTCTCTCTCCTGCATCTGCCGTACTTCGTCCATATCCTCCGGCTTCAGTCTGCGGAAATGATTGATCCCGGCTGCCAGGATCTTCACGCTGTCCTTGGTCGTCTGTAAAGCTCCCTGCTGATACATGGTAAGGGCGATCAGTCCGACAGGTACTGCCACGATCATTCCTACGACACCTCCCAGCTTATATCCTATGTACAGGAGGAACAGAGTCGGCAGAGGCGGCATTCCCACGGAATCTCCCACGATCTTTGGCTGGATCAGCTGACGCGCCAGCTGTCCGCTGCCCCAGATGATCAGCAGTCCTATGGCCATTTTATAATCAGAGCTTAAGATTTTGAGGATTGCCCAGGGGACCATGACGGTTCCGGTTCCAAAAAAAGGCAGGAAATCCAGAAATGCGATCCCAAGTGCGATCAGCAACGCATAGTCTACCTGCAGAACAGCAAGTCCGATGACTAATAGCAGATACATCCACACTTCGATCTTAAGCTGTGCCTTAAGATATCCGCCTACTGCTTTGACCAGTCCACGCTTCAGCATATAATACCAGGACAGCACCTCCGCCGGTGTGTGCTTACGGAACCAGGCTGCCAGCTGATCCCTCTCTGCTACGAAGAAATAGGAAGAAAGCAGTGCCATAATCAGTCCGATCAGAATCGAAGGAACCTGCTTGGCGAAATTGCCCACGGCATTGATCGTAGGGGTGCCGATCTTCCCCAGCAGATCTCCCACATAGCTTCCGATCTGATTGATGACATCCATGATGCTCTGCTGTACATCCACGGGAAAACGGTTATAGATAACGCTCAGGTTCTGCCCGATATCGGCAAAATCATTCTCCGCACTGTCCCAGATATCCGGCAGTGCACCGATCAGTCCCATGATCTCATCGGTTAACTTCGCCCCTACCAGATAGAGAATCAGTATCACCAGTGCGATGACCGCCACGATGACAAAGGCGCTTCCCGCTTTTCGCTTGATCTTTACCTTTTCCTCAAAAAAACGAACCAGGGGGCTGGCGATCAACGCAATGATCCAGCCTGCCACAAACGGTGCAAAGAATACTAACAGCTTTGGCACCAGGAAAACAATCAATAGTAATATAATAAATGCCATACCCAGATTCACTAAGGCTTTACAATATTTCTTCATATACTCTCACTCTCTCACGCATTATGTCTCTACACTCATTCACCATTCCTACGGTCTATTCCTGTGCAGGATCCTCTGCAGCCAAGACACCGTCCAGGATCTCGTAGATTTCTTCCCTTCCCTGTTTCGTCTGTGCGGAATAAGGTACGATCTGTGTATCCGCTCCGGCCTGCAGGGTGGTGCGGATCAGCTTCACCTGCTTCTGTATCTGACTGCGGTTGATCTTGTCCAGCTTGGTGGCAATGATGATGGGATCGTAGCCATTGCGGCGGATCCAGTCATACATGATCCGGTCGTTCTCTGAGGGAGCATGCCGGATATCGATCAGCAGAAATACCAGCTTCAGCTGTTTGGATTTATGCAGATAATCTTCGATCATCTTACCCCACTGGGCTTTCACATGCTCATTGGCCTGTGCATAGCCGTAGCCAGGCAGATCTACAAAGTAGATTTCATCGTTAATGTTGTAATAATTGATGGTCTGTGTCTTGCCCGGCTGGGAACTGGTCCTGGCCAGAGACTTACGGTTCATCAATCCGTTGATCAGAGAGGATTTGCCGACATTACTTTTCCCGGCGAATGCCACTTCGGGATGTATATTTTCCGGAAGCTTGCTGGTAATACCACAGACCGTTTCCAGACTTACATTCTTTATGATCATAAAAACTCCATTCCTGCGCTGCTTTTGCGCATCTTAGGTTTGTACTTTTTTGCACAAAACGCTGCCCTGTGTGACCACAAGGCAGCGCCCGGATTATTTTGCCTTTTTCAGAGATTCATCATGTATGGTGAGGGGCTCGCTCTCTCCATCCACTGCCGCCTTGGTGACAACACATTCTTCGATGGTGTCATCCGAAGGAATTTCATACATGGTATCCATCATTACGGATTCCATAATGGAGCGTAAGCCTCTGGCTCCGGTCTTGCGTTCCAGTGCCTTGTCAGCAATAGCCTCGATGGCATCCTGCTCAAAACTCAATTCTACGTTATCCATCTGGAACAGCTTCTGGTACTGTTTTACCAGAGCGTTCTTCGGCTCTTGAAGAATACGGATCAGTGCTTCTCTGTCCAGTCCTCTTAAGGAGACACAGATAGGCACACGTCCTACGAACTCGGGGATCAGACCGAACTTCACCAGATCATGAGGAGTTACTTCCTGCAGCAGTTCGCTGATATCCTTATCCTCTCTTCTGCCCAGCTCCGTATTGAAACCGATGGCCTTACGATCCAGTCTGGACTCTACGATCTTCTCCAGTCCATCGAAAGCACCGCCGCAGATAAACAGAATGTTGGTGGTATCGATCTGAATCAGCTCCTGATGAGGATGCTTTCTGCCTCCCTGGGGAGGTACGCTTGCCACAGTACCCTCGATGATTTTTAACAGAGCCTGCTGTACACCTTCTCCGGATACATCACGGGTAATGGATACATTCTCGCTCTTTTTCGTGATCTTATCGATCTCGTCAATATATACGATACCGTACTGTGCACGCTCTACATCATAATCTGCCGCCTGGATCAGCTTTAACAGGATGTTCTCCACATCCTCACCTACATAACCCGCTTCGGTCAGTGTGGTGGCATCCGCTATGGCAAACGGTACATTGATGATCTTGGCCAGTGTCTGGGCCAGGTAAGTCTTACCGGAACCGGTAGGGCCTACCATGATAATATTACTCTTTTGCAGCTCCACATCATTCAGATCCTTGGGAGCCGTTACTCTTTTGTAATGATTGTACACCGCAACGGAGAGGACTTTTTTGGCCTCCTCCTGTCCGATGACGTATTCATCCAGGAAGTTCTTGATCTCCTTGGGTTTCAGAAGGTTAATGTCGGGACTCGCAGTCTCTTCCACTTCTTCATCTTCCAGTTCTTCCTCCAGGATGTCTGCGCAGATGTCTACGCACTCATCACAGATATATACCCCTGCAGGTCCCGCGATCAGCTTGCGGACCTGACTCTGGGTCTTGTTACAAAATGAACATCTGATGTCATTTCCGGAATTTTTTCCTGCCATTATTATACTCCTGTTATTTTATCTCCTTCCGAAGACGCCGCTTTTGCGTCGTAGGAAACGCGAGCCAAATTTCAGATTTGGCTCTGCGATAAAAGCTACTTTGTGCCGTATGCGGCACAAATAGCTGTGTAAAAAATATGCTATCAAGCATATTTTTTACACTATGCCTCGTGGAAGGTGATCACCTTATCGATCAGACCATACTCACAAGCTTCCTCAGCGCTTTTCCAGTTATCTCTCTCGGTGTCTGCGCAGATGGTCTCATAATCCTTGCCGGTGTTCTCAGCCAGCATACGGTTCAACTTCTCCTTGGTACGAAGAATATGCTTTGCTGCGATCTCAATCTCGGTAGCCTGACCCTGTGTTCCACCCAGTGGCTGATGAATCATAATTTCTGCATTGGGCAGTGCAAAACGCTTGCCCTTGGCACCGCCTGCTAAAAGGAAAGCTCCCATGCTGGCTGCCATACCAATACATACGGTGGACACATCGCACTTGATATATTTCATGGTATCATAAATTGCCATACCTGCAGTAACGCTTCCGCCCGGGCTGTTGATATACAAATGGATATCCTTATCCGGATCCTCTGCTTCCAGGAACAGCAGCTGTGCTACAATGATGCTGGCAGAAGTCTCATTGACTTCCTCTCCCAGAAAAATGATTCTGTCCTTCAACAGTCTGGAATAAATATCATAAGACCGCTCACCTTTGCTGGTCTGTTCAATGACGTAAGGTACTAAACTCATATTCTAAAACCTCCATTGCTTCTGATTAATATTACTATCGTATCCTACTTATCAGGCTTTTTCAACGAGATTCCGAAGATTTAATAAAAATTTAAAAGAAAGCGTATCCCCACCTCCCTGCGGATGTGGGAATCCGCTTTCTCTTTCTATCGTATCTTAAAGCATATATTATGCTTCTTCGGGCTTCTCTTCTGCTGCCTTTTCCTTCTTGGTGGTCTTCTTGGCTGCAGCCTTTGCTTCCTTAGCGTTGTCTACGATGAAATCAGCTGCCTTTCTTACACAGATATCTTCCTTCACCTGCTTAGCGCCCTGCTCACCCAGAAGCTCTTTTACCTTGTCAGCTTCCATCTGGTAAGCTTCTGCCATGCTCTTAACTTCAGCTTCGAAGTCTTCCTCGGTAGCTTCCATCTTCTCAGCAGCTGCTACAGCTTCCAGAACCAGACGGGACTGGATTCTCTTCAGTGCCTCGGGCTTCAGCTGCTCCATCATGGTCTGAGCGGTCAGACCGGTGAACTGCATGTACTGCTCCAGAGTAATGCCCTGTGCCTGAATTCTCTGTGCAAAGTTCTCTAACAGCTGTCTCTGCTGGGTCTCGATCATTGCATCGGGGATCTCCATCTTGGCATCCTCGATCACTGCATCCAGAACTGCCTCTTCCTTGGCGATCTTAGCTTCCTCTTCCTTCTTGGAAGTCAGCTTTTTCTGTACATCTTCTCTATACTCAGCCATGGTATCGAAATCGGATACTTCGCTTGCGAACTCGTCATCCAAATCAGGAAGCTGCTTCTCCTTGATCTCCTTAACAGTGCACTTGAATACTGCGGGCTTGCCTGCCAGCTCAGTTGCATGATAATCCTCGGGGAAGGTTACATTTACTTCTGTCTCCTTGTTCAGTTCAGCACCAACCAGTGCCTCTTCAAAACCGGGAATAAAGGAACCGGAACCGATGGTCAGGGGATAGTTCTCACCCTTGCCGCCCTCAAATGCAACACCGTCTACAAAACCTTCGAAATCGATAACGGTCATATCGCCGTCCTTAACAGCTCGGTCTTCCACGCTGATGGTTCTGGCATTGCTCTCACGCTCTCTATTGATCTCAGCGTCGATATCCTCATCGCTTACCTTAACGTCGATCTTGTCAACCTTCACACCCTTGTATTTGCCAAGAGTAACTTCAGGCTTCAGAGCAACCTCTGCGGTAAAGATGAAAGGCTTGCCGGCCTCTAACTGGGTCACATCGATCTTCGGAGAAGATACGATCTGCTCCTCACACTCTTCCAGAGCCTTATCGTAAGCATCGGGAATCAGTGCGTTTGCTGCATCCTCATAGAATACGGACTTGCCGTACATCTGCTCGATCATCTTACGGGGAGCTTTGCCCTTACGGAAACCGGGAATGCTGATCTTGTTCTTATTCTTCTGGTAAGCACCTTCGATTGCCTTCTCCAGTTCTTCAGCAGATACTTCGATGGTCAGCTTGGCCATGTTTTTCTCTAACTTTTCAACCTGTAAACTCATTATAACATTTCCTCCTTTATACCCTTGCGGGTCTGTATCCAGTCGCAGTCATTTTGCAATTATAGCATAAGTTGGAGGAATTGACAACCTTTTTATTTTGGGGCTTTTTGCGCGTCCGGGGCATACAGACACTTCGTGCTGACTCCGGGGATCATTCCCAGCTTCCCCGACAGGGCACTGACTTTTTCCTGGGGGGCATCCATGACCACACTGATGATGTTCATCTGCTTTTCATGATAAGGTATCCCCATTCTGCCGATGATATATTCCCCATATTCGTGTAAAAGTCCGTTGATCCTTATCGCCGCCTCCGGATCCTCCACAATAATGCCGATCAGGGTCACTCTTGTATTTTCCGTACCTTTTTCCATATCGGTCTTCCTCCTGTGGTTTCTATATCTGCATCTGCGTCATTTCCGAAAATTCTTCTCCGGTTCTGATATGAGTAGCTATCATCACGATCCGGCCTCTCGTCTTCCTCCGGATATAGTCTTCGGCCTTTTTACGGTTTTCTTCATCCAGTCCGGTAAAAGGCTCATCCAGCAGAACACACTGCGCTCCCGCCTCCATGGCCCGTACCAGAGACACTCTCCGTTTCATGCCTCCCGATAGTTCGTGGCAGGGCTGATCCAACGCTTCTTCCGGCAACAACTGCGTCAATGCCGTTCTCGCCTGTGAAGCATCTCCCAGGATCATTTCCAGATTCTTCACGGCACTACAGTCTTCACACAAACGATCCTCCTGGAATTGCATGGCAAAAGCATCCATTTCCGACACTTCTCCCTCCTCCGGCCGCTCCAGTCCGCACAGACACCGGAAAAAAGTGGTCTTGCCACTGCCGGAAGGGTTATCCAGTACATACGGTTCCCCACTGTGAAATTCGTGATCCACATGTCGGAAGATCCATTGATTGTGAAAACTTTTTCCAAGATTCCTTACACACAGGGTGCGCTGTTCTCTGCCAGCGATTTTCTGTGGCATGGAGGGATCCTTACAGGCAGGCTCCCACCGGAAAAAGACTTCAATCCCGTAGAATATTATTTTTTCAAAAAATACACTGAGTACTACGATCACCGCTGTCCAGGCAAACAGATCCGCCGTATCCAGATAAATCTTCGCCAGATACAGTGCTCCACCGATGGAATGACTGGGAGTGCCAATCACTTCCGCCGCCACTCCGGACTTCCAGCACATTCCCAGAGATAGCTGAAACGCGCTGAGCAAAAATGGCTTTAACGCCGGACGGTAAATGTAGAAGAACTGAGTACCAAGGGGAAGGCGGAATACCTCCGCCATCTCTAACAGCCCTCTGTCCGCGCTCTTTAGTCCTTCCAGCGTATTCAGGTAAATATTCGGAAATACTACCAGAAAACAGATAGCCACCGCCAGCATGGAAGAACCCCACCAGATCAGCAAAAGCACTGCAAATACCGCTACCGGTACTGCCTTGCAGAATACCATGAAAGGACGCAGGACTTCTTCCGCCAGCGGATAACGGTAACTGATGGCCGCCAGAAGAAGTGCCAATACCGCCCCCAGCAAAAAGCCGAAGGCGATCCGCCACAGCGAATCAAAGGCACTCCGCCAGAACTCCACCTGCCCGGCCAGAGTAAGCAGTGCCCGCAATGCCTGCAAAGGTGTCACCACCAGCAGGAAATTGTCCACACACATTGCCAGAATCTGCCATACTCCCAGCCAGAACAACAGTATTATAAATTTTTTAACGTATATTTTACCCTTATTCTGCATCATAATAGAAATCGGATTCCGGAAGTCCGCCACCTATGGACAGGGAATCCTGGTGGAACAGTACGTCAAGGTATCCGGAAAGTGCCTGCTTCATTTCAGCTTTGTCAATATAAGTAATGTTGCAGTTCGGAATTGCTTTCTGAGCAATGGGCTCTTTGGCTACGATCTGGGCTTCCACTGCCAGTGCAGCACCGGTGGCAGGGTCTGCATTGATGTCTTCCGCACTTGCCTTATGATCTTCCATAAAGGATTTCACTGCTTCTTCGTTCTCCTCGAGGAATTCCTTGCGAACCACCGTTACACCGGTGACCATGCTGCTGCCGTCCTCTCCCTGTACCTTATTCCACTCTTCGTTTAAGTCGAAGATCACCTTCAGTGCATCATTCTGCATGCAGGCTGCGGTAACAAAAGGCTGGGGCAACAGGCCGATGGCTGTGGGATCTTCTGCCAGTACAGATGCTACCTCTGTTGCTTCGGATTTATACTCCAGTATCACGTCATCCGCAGACATACCATTTGCTGTCAGCAGGTACTGCAATACATAGTCCGGTGTGGTTCCTTTTCCAGTCAGATAAATGGTCTTACCCTTTAGATCGGTAAAGTTTGTCAGACCGTCTTCTCCGGATACCATATAAAGTACACCCAGAGTATTGATATCAATGACTTCCACACCGCCCTGTGTCTTATGATAGAGAACGCTTGCCACATTGGCGGGTACCAGTGCAATGTCCAGATCTCCCTTTACCATCAGCGGCAGGATCTCATCTGCACCAGTAGCCATCTGAAATTCATAGGTATTGGCAGTCTCACCCTTGTCTGCTTTATTCATTAAAAATAAAAGTCCTAATGAGGTCGGTCCCTTTAAGGATGCCACACGTACCAGCGTGCCATCCGCGGTCTCCGTATTTTCTGCTGTGGCTTCTGTGCCTTCCGCAACGGTTCCCGTACTCTCCACCGTTTCAGTGGGCTGTACGCTCTCCGCTGCCAGATCTTCCGACACTGTTTCCACACTCTGTGCCTGTCCGCATCCGGCAAGACCGCTGCACAACAGTCCAAGAGTCAGTGCAAGTGCCAGAGTTTTTGTGATTTTTGTTTTCTTTTTCATTGTTTTTTCGCCTTTCTGTCATAAAATGATGTCGGGGTCAAAAGCCCCCGACTTTGATGCCTACGGATTGTTCCGTGCTACGCACTCCCACAATCCTACCCAATATTCGCATATCGTGGGATTATCATCCCACCCCAGCATTCGCAAAACCGCACGATAAATCGTGCTTTCTCGCTGCAAGGCAGCTAATTTTGCTCATGTACGGGGCAGTGACTCTATTCAAGCCACCTTGCGAATAAGAAAACTGCTACTTGCATGCAAGCATGAAGTATCAGCCTTCTTATTCGAAGAGGTTCTGAATAGTTACATTTTGACAACAAAAAAACACCTTCTCTTCTCAGCTTCCGCAGTTACGGTGTAGCTTCAAAGGTCAGTCACTTCTGTGGGATTCCGGTCAGTGGATCGTTGGTCACGCTTTCCGGTCTCCGTATCCTTCGTTGCTGTTTGAGTGTAACATAAAAATGAAAAACTTACCAGCATGAAAAAAAGGCCGATGCTCATACTAATACCAAGATAAGTGATCACAAAAAGCGCTTATCTGAAACAAGAAAACCCAAATCCAAACGGAGGTGAACGAAATGGCAAGTAAAACCAATAGAGTAGAAGTTCCCGAAGCAAAGGCTGCAATGGACCGTTTCAAGACTGAGGTAGCATCTGAGCTGGGTGTTAACCTGAAAGAGGGTTACAACGGCGACCTTACTTCTAAGGAAGCAGGAAGCATCGGCGGTGAGATGGTCCGTCGTATGATCAAGAAGCAGGAAGAGCAGATGAAATAAGCTCTGCCGGAATCGACAGAACCCAAAAGAAGCTGTACAGAGATATTCTCTGTACAGCTTCTTACTGTGTCAGTATCTTTGGTGAATCACGCGTTTCTCCGTGCTTCGCACTCTCGAACCGCTACAGCCATTCGCATTCCGGGCTGTAGCCCTACTTGCTCACGGTGCGTCTTCTTTGGTGAATCACGCGCTTCTTCGTGCTTCGCACTCTCGAACCGCTACAGCCATTCGCATTCCGGGCTGTAGCCCTACTTGCTCACGGTGCGTC
>NZ_QUEC01000026.1:0-35701 GCF_003478095.1 Clostridium sp. AF34-10BH | reverse complement strand
GCACTCTCGAACCGCTACAGCCATTCGCATTCCGGGCTGTAGCCCTACTTGCTCACGGTGCGTCTTCTTTGGTGAATCACGCGCTTCTTCGTGCTTCGCACTCTCGAACCGCTACAGACATTCGCATTCCGGGCTATCGCCCTACTTGCTCATGTCTGTTTGTCCGTCTAATGCATAGGCGTTCCTGCCTGCAAGCAGTCGTCCTGCCTATGCATTGACAGACTATTCACCAAAGACTGCCTTATAATCTGCCTGGAACTTGGCGATACCGGCATCAGTCAGAGGATGCTTTACCATCTGCTCGATAACGGAATAAGGAACGGTAGCAATATCCGCACCTGCCAGTGCACAATCGGTTACATGGATGGGATTACGCACGCTTGCTGCGATGATCTGGGTATCCAGATCGGTCACTGCGAAAATATCAGCGATATCACGGATCAGATCTACACCTCTGGTGCTGATATCATCCAGTCTGCCCAGGAAAGGAGATACATAGGTAGCACCTGCGCGGGCAGCCAACAGAGCCTGGTTCGCAGAGAAGATCAGGGTCACATTGGTCTTGATTCCCTCAGAGCTTAATACCTTACATGCTTTTAAACCTTCTACAGTCATAGGGATCTTAACGACCATATTCGGATGGATCGCTGCAATCTCTCTTCCTTCTTTGATCATACCCTCTGCATCTACGGTGGTAGCCTTTACCTCACCGCTGATAGGTCCGTCCACGATGGATGCAATCTCTTTGATCACTTCTACGAAATCTCTGCCCTCTTTTGCGATCAGGGAGGGATTGGTAGTTACTCCGCAAATAACCCCCATGTCATTTGCTTTCTTAATGTCTTCTACTTTTGCAGTGTCAATAAAAAAACGCATAACTCTTCTCCTTTTTGCTATGTAAATTTAATTGCTTCCGGTCCTCATACGCTTCTTTGAACCTTTAGTTACAGTATACTCATTTCTCTCCAAAACAGCAAGCACTTTTTTGTAAAATTTCTTGATTGTGTTCGAGCACGGAACGTACAACTATGGGCAGTACAACTTCCGGACATAGTAAAAATCAGCTGCCCTACATGCACGTTTCCTCTCCCTCCCGGAATCATCCGTCACCATCAAAAGAGTACGCAGCATTTTGATCTCCGGGATACGATCCTTACGCTCTTCACAGGTTGCCATGGCGATCACTTTGCGAAGCCATTTTTCCTGTTTTTGCTCTTTTCGTCCGCAACGTTTTTCCGCATTACGCCTCCTTATTCCCCCAGATTGTCTGACTGTGCCGTCTGTGTCATCTCCCAACATAACTGCCAGCAGTCTGCCCACTGCATAGACATCACTCTCTTCCCCGGGAATCTCCCCCGGCACGAACTGCTCCGGAGCACTGAAGCTTCGGTTTCCCGCTCCCGACCAGTCCTGCTCCCGGTTCCACAGACATCCCAGATCCAGAATCCCCGCTCTTCCATCCACGCGGATGCGGATATTTTCCGGCTTCAGATCCCGGTAGAGAAACGGATGCGGCCGTTCATGCAGATATTGCAATCCCTCTGTAATCTGCAAAGCTATCCGGGCCGCCTGTCCCGGTGACAGTCTCCCCCTCCTGTCCAGCATTTTCCGCAAGTCACAGCCATCCCAGAATTCCATGACCAGATACCCCCATTCCCCGTCTGTCCAGTGTTCTCTGTAGGCCGGAAACAGAGGATGACAGATCTCTCTGCTGTTACGACACTCCTGTTCCCACTGTTCTGTAACTTTCGATATCTTACATGCCTGAAAGTCCCTTTTTTCGTCCCGGACGCGGTAAACCTTCGCGAAACTCCCCTTGCCCACAAATACCGGATCCCGATAGCCATGTTCCTTTAATGATCTGCCCATATTTTCTGTTATTCTCTGCTCCATCCTTTTCCTCCCATAACCGGCAGGATCCACACCGCTCCCATGTGTGTTCCTCCGTGTCTCTCCGCCTTTTCTCCCAGTTCCTTCAGCCGTCTTGCAGCGCCTTCCACGCGTTCCCGTGCATCCGGTCTTCCTGCAATCTGCGGTTGCAGACATGCTGTCAGTTCCTCTTCACAGAAATTCAGGAACCCATTGTCCGCCATCAACATGGCCGTCCCCGGTTCCACTTCTCCCGCCATGCAGGATTCCTGCATCGTCCTCCATTGTGTCCTGCCGAATCTCTGAAAACATCCACAGATCCGCATTCTCCCGTGACTGAAAAACAATACTCTGCTCCCCACGCATAAGATTCCCGCATAACTGTCATCCTGCTTTTGCTGCCTTATAATGTCCATCCATTTCTCCTGCAATATTTCTTCCCGAAACGGCCTCCAGACATTCTCTTCTTCCAGTTCCTCCTCCATTTTGTTTTGCAGACTTCTTACCAGTTCCCCGTTGTCCGAGATACAGGCGCATACCACGGAAATCCCCAGCCTACGGTATTTTCGTTGCTGCAAAGATAAAAACAGCTCTGCAGGTGTTTCCTTTTGCCAATAACAGGCTGTCACATGCTCCATACGCATTCCTCCTTTTTTATTCTTTTTTGTCCGTACTGTTTCTTACTTCAGTGTTACATTGCTACATCAGGAAATTTTTGCCGATCGGCATGAAATTTTTCAAAGAAATGTGCCTTGCACAAATATAAAAAGAGCATACCATGCGGTATGCCCTTTGTCAACGGATCTTACTTATTGAACGTCTTGAATTATCCGGCTTATCCGAAGATATTAACCAGATCATTAAATAACAGGAACACCATCAGTACCATGAAGAACATCAGTCCAATAAAGTGTACCATGCCTTCTTTTTCGGGAGGCACCGGCTTGTGTGTGATGGCTTCCCAGATCAGGAATACCAGTCGGCCGCCGTCCAGCGCTGGGATCGGCAGAAGATTCAGAATTCCCAGGTTAACAGTAAGCATCAGGGTGATGTTCAACATATTCACCAGTACATTCTGCCAGCCGTAATCCTTGGTACTTTCGTAGGTCTTGCCAACAACATTTACCGCGATGCCTACAGGGCCTGCCACATCCTGCCTGGAGACCTGCCCCTGCACCAGCATCGCCAGACTCTTCCAGGTCATGTTCACGCAGTAGCGCATCTCATACCAGGAATACCGGAAGCTGTCCAATCCGGACAGTTCTACGAAATCCGCATTACTGATGCCGATCAGATAGCGGCCTTCGCTCTCATCGTACTTCGGTGTCAGCGTTGTAGTTCCCTTTACACCATCCCTTTCATATTCCACCGCCACTTCTCCGCCACGGTAAGTCAGAGTAAATAACTGTATTTCTTCATACAGGTGTATTTTACTGCCATTTAAGGAAAGTATCCTGTCTCCGGCCTCCAGTCCCGCTTCCTGTGCGGCGCCGCCATCCACGATCTCCGTGGCTACCGGATCACGGATCACAATCAGATTCACCATAATAAAGGCAATGATAAAGCCCAGAATAAAGTTAAATATTGGTCCTGCCAACACGGTGGAAATCCTCGCCCACACATTGGCGTTCAGGAAAGATCCGCTGTGATCTTCACCGTCCTCCTTCTCATTCAGACCATCTTCCCCCTCAAACATACAGGCTCCGCCGATGGGAAGAAGCTTCAGGGAATATTTCGTGTCTCCTTTCTGGAAAGAAAACAGATTCGGGCCCATACCCACGGAAAATTCTATCACATGAATTCCATTGGCCTTCGCCAGCAGAAAATGTCCGAATTCATGTGAGATTACCACCACCCCAAAGATCAATACAAACAAGATCAAAGTAACCATTTATTGCCTCTCAGAATACACTTTTTCAATAAAATCATAGACAGATGCCTCTGTCTCCAGGATCTCCTCCACATTCGGATTCTCGATCACCTTATGCTGCTCCATGGCCTCACTGATCAGCTCCGGGATCTGAAGATAAGCGATCTTACGGTCTAAGAACAGTCCTACTGCTTTCTCGTTGGCTGCATTATACACCGTAGGCATACTGCCACCGATGCGCTGTGCATCATAAGCCAGCTTCAGGCCAAAGAATGTCTCCATATCCGGCTTTTCAAATGTGATCTGTGCCAGTTCATAGAAGTCCAGACGTTTTCCCGGCATTGGACGCCGATCCGGATAAAACAGCGCATACTGGATCGGCAGTTTCATATCCGGTGTTCCCAGCTGTGCGATCACCGCTCCGTCCACATACTGTACTGCGGAATGGATAATGCTCTGGGGATGCACAATGACCTGGATCTGATCCAGATCAACACCGAACAGCCACTTTACTTCCATGACTTCCAGACCTTTGTTCACCAGTGTGGAAGAATCAATGGTAATCTTCCGTCCCATGGACCAGTTGGGATGCTTCAAAGCATCCTCCACCTGAATATTCTGCAGCTGCTCTCTGGTCCTGCCGCGGAACGGTCCACCGGATGCCGTAAGCAGGATCTTCTCAATTCTTCCGGCCGGTTCTCCGTTCAGTGACTGGAAAATCGCGCTGTGTTCACTGTCCACCGGCAGGATCTTCACACCCATTTTCGCCGCTAACGGCATAATGATGTGCCCTGCCGTTACCAGCGTCTCCTTGTTAGCCAGGGCAATATCTTTTCCTGCTTCAATGGCAGCGATCGTCGGTCTGATACCAATCATTCCCACAATCGCCGTCACTAATACCTGTGACTGAGGCATTGTTGCGATCTCCAACAGACCATCCATGCCACTTACGACTTTCACAGGTAAATCCGCCACACGGCTCCGCAGGTCTGCTGCCGCTTCCTCACTCCACATGCCTGCGATCAGAGGATGGAATTCTCTGATCTGCTGTTCCATCTGTTCTACGCTTTTTCCGGCAGCCAGTGCTGCCACCTGCAATTCCGGATTATTGCGAACGACTTCCAGAGTCTGGGTTCCGATGGAGCCGGTAGACCCCAGAATTGCTATCTTTTTCATAGTGCTATGCTCCTTGTATCTTACCTTTGGGACTAACGCAGTCCAATCATCAGAATGGCAAGAAAATACGTCATCGGTGCTGTCACCGTCATGCTGTCAAACCGGTCCATGATCCCACCATGTCCGGGAATCAGTTTGCCATAATCCTTGATGTTATGGTTCCTCTTGATGGCAGATGCCGCCAAGTCACCGACCATACTCATCACCGCGCCCGCCGCACAGATGAATGCGATTGTCCAGGTGATGATCTGATCAGGGAATGCCGCTTCCACAAAGAAATGTGCATACAAACCACCGATCAGGGCTGCTCCGGCGACACCGCCGATACATCCCTCGAGAGACTTATGCGGGCTTAATTCCGGGAAAATATGCTTTTTTCCGATCAGTTTGCCTACGACATAGGCACAGGTATCGCATCCCCAGGAACTGATCAGGATCAGCCATACCAGATAGATTCCGGTCTCACACTCGCGGGTGAGATAGACAAAGGACAACAGCACCGGTGCATACAGGAAAGAGAACACTGCTGCCATAACCTGACTTGCCTGATATTTCGGAAAGGCTGCCACATAACAGAACATTTCCGCCATGAACAGTGCTACAATACACATCAGCAGTAATGTATGGTCTCTGGTGAAAAACAGTGTTGCATAATATGCCGTCACTCCCACAAAACCGATCCATTCCAGTGCATTAAATTTTTTCTCATCCGTTGCACATTTTAATGCCTTGGTAAGCTCTCTGTATGCAATCAGAGAAATAAGCCACAACGGCACTGCCAGAAATACATTGCCGAAGCTGAACGTAGCCAGTGCAATGGCAAGCAATACGATGCCACTGAGCAAACGGGTCCAAAACATAAGCTATTCCTCCTTCAGGCCGCCATATCTTCTGTCTCTATGATTATATGCTTCCACAGCCTTGATCAATTCTTCTTTTGTAAAATCCGGCCAGGGAACCGGGGTAAAATAAAACTCCGTATATGCCAGCTGCCACAACAGGAAATTGGAAATCCTCTGTTCATTACAGGTTCGGATCAGCAGATCCGGATCCGGAATTCCAGCAGTATCCAGGTATCCTTCCAGAGTATCTGCCGTGATCCCTGCAGGATCCACTTCTCCACTCTGTACTTTTGCGGACAGTTTTTTCACTGCACGGACAATCTCATCCCTGCCTCCGTAATTAATGGCAATCTGGAAATGCAGGCCATCGTTGTTCTTTGTGGCCTCTTCCAGTTCCGCGATCCGCGTCCGGATATCCTCATCCAGTCTGGTCTTGTCACCCAGGACTCTGACACACATACGGTTCTTCTCCGCTGTCTTCAGACAGGTCTTCATATAATTGCGGAGCAGCTTCATCAGCGCGTCCACTTCATCCTGCGGGCGGTTCCAGTTCTCTGTAGAAAAAGCATATACTGTCAGATACTGGATTCCCATACGGTACGCCTCTTCACAGATCACTTCCACCGTCTTGGCTCCCTGCATATGCCCGTAATTGCGGGGCATTCCCTTTGCTTTGGCCCAACGGCCGTTGCCGTCCAGAATAATTGCTACATGATTCGGAATTTTCAGATTCTCTTCCATAGTTTTAAACCTTCTTAAACCGTCATGATTTCCTTGGACTTGCTGTCGATCAGAGCATCAATATCCTTTACATACTTGTCGGTAAGCTTCTGCAGATCATCTTCCAGACCCTTGATCTCATCTTCGGATACTTCTGTCTTTGCCAGCTTCTTGAAGGCATCGTTGCCGTCTCTTCTGATATTACGGATAGCTACTTTGCCTTCCTCACCCTTCTTCTTTACTTCTTTTACCAGATCTTTTCTGCGTTCCTCGGTAAGCTCCGGGAATACCAGGCGGATCACACTGCCGTCGTTGGAAGGGTTGATACCGATATCGGAAGTCATGATTGCTTTCTCGATCTCTTTGATCAGAGACTTCTCCCAGGGAGCGATCTGGATGATACGTGCCTCGGGAACGGTTACATTACCCACCTGCTGAATGGGGGTAGGAGTTCCATAGTAGTCAACTCTCAGTTTGTCTAATACATGAGGGTTCGCACGTCCCGCACGGATAGCAGCAAAATCTGCCTCCAGAAACTCATAAGCCTTCTGCATCTTGTCACTATATACCTGTACTCTTGCGTCCATTGTTTTCCTCTCTTCTGCGCTCTGCGCCTTTCCATTTTATTTTCTGAAATTATACGGTTACCTTGGTTCCGTTGAACTTGCCCTTCAAGGTATTCACGATGCTGTTCTCTTCATTCAGGCCGAATACCCACATGGGCATCTTGTTGTCTCTGGCCAGAATGGAAGCGGTCATATCCACTACCTGAAGATTCTTGGCAATTACTTCATCAATAGATACTTCATCATATTTCTTCGCTGTAGGATCTTTGGCGGGATCTGCATTGTAGACACCGTCGATTGCCTTAGCCAGCAGAATGACATCTGCCTCTACCTCAATGGCACGAAGAACAACGCCGGTATCGGTGGAGAAATAAGGGTGTCCCGTACCACCTGCGAAGAACACTACCATACCTTTGGCAAAATATTTATTTGCTCTGTCCTTGGAAAACAGCTTGGTAAAGGATCCGCACTCAAAAGGTGTCAGGATATTGGTCATCATGCCTACGGAACGGAAAATCTCGGAGACATAAATACAGTTCATGATCGTAGCCAGCATTCCGATCTGGTCTGCCTTGGTACGGTCAATGTTCTCACTGGAACGTCCTCTCCAGAAATTGCCACCACCGATAACGATACCTACCTGAATACCGTCATCTACCAGTTCCTTTACCTGTAATGCTACCTTTCTGACGGTCTCCTCGTCAAAACCGGTCTTCTTCTCTCCTGCCAGTGCTTCTCCACTAAGCTTCAGTAATATTCTCTTCATGGTCATATGCTCCTTATTTTACTTTCTTTTTCTCGGGCTTGTAATCATCGAAGAAGGAAGTCGGGCTGACATCCGCATAGCACTGAGAGCACATACCTTCGATTACGGCACCGTTGTTGATCTGTACGGACTTGGACTTGATGTTGCCCATTACGATGGCGGAAGAATCCAGCACTACAGGTCCCTGTACATCAATATCGCCCTTTACCGCACCTGCAATAGCTGCGCTGATGGCAGTGATGTTGCCGATGACTACAGAACTTGCACCGATTTTTACAGAACCTTCGCTGACGATCTCACCGTTGATCTTGGCTCCCTCTGCAAAGATCTCGGCAGCCTTGGAATTTCCATTGATATATCCGGTAATATTCAGTTTGCCCAGAATATCAATATTTCCATTGATCGTACCTACCAGATCCATAGATCCTTCAGAACTTACATCTCCGGTGATAACCATACCTGCGGTGATAACTGCTGTTTCATCTGATGCGATTTTTGCGTCCATTCTCTTCTCTGCTCCTTTGCTATTCTCTGTATTCTCCTGCTTCAGAACACTGTCCACAGTCATATCGTTCTGAAGTATACTGTCCAGATCCCGTTCCGGTACGGCCTCTCCTATGGGAGTTTCCTCTATCCGGGATTCTTCTGCCGTTGTTTCCTCTTCCGGCTGTTCTTCTTTTTCCTGGGGAATTTCAATAGAATCCAGGTTCTTCAACATTTCTTCCAATGCTGCATTGTCATTTGGTGTCTCTTCCGCCTGCGGCTCCATCGGAGTCTCTTCCGTTGTCTCCTGCGTATTTTCCACCGGCTGCTCCTTCGTCTCTTCCACGGCTGCCTGATCCAGCTCTTCCTCCGGCATCAGTTCATTGACCGCCTGGGACAGATCTTCCTTCAAGTCTGAGAAAAATCCCATGATTATGTACCTCCATTTGTTTCTTGTTATTTATCAGCGGTTTTCGCGTTCTGCGAACGATCAAAACCGCAACAGGCATTCTCTTCTTACAGGTATTCCTACTCTATATGATGAATCGGCCTGGTATTTTCCGTAATCGGCAGGATCACTGTATCCGGCCGGGCCAGAATATTCTCTATGATATCCGGCAAAGCTTCCACTGTAGTCGGCTTCTCCGCGGAATCATGCAACAGTATGATAGACGTGTCTCTGGTATCGATATCCTTGGTACAGTTTTCCAGTAATGTATCCGTGGATAACTTCATGCTTCCGCCGTCTCCGGAAGACACATTCCAGTCGTAGTATTCCACTCCCTGACTGTCCAGATAATCGATAAAATCATGCATATCGATCTCGCTGACCGTATTGGAGCTTCCACCCGGGAACCGGTAACAGACACTCTCCACTCCGGTGGCCTGATAGATGTAGTCCCTGATCCGGACAAAATCCTGTGTAAAACTGTCCATTGATTCGTACAATTCCTTATATTTATGACTGTATGAATGCATTCCCAGCGTATGTCCCTCATCAACGATCCTTTGCAGCGCCTCTTCTGCATTGGTTCCTTCTTTTCCCACCACAAAAAATGTGGCTTTGACATTGTAGCTGTCTAAAATATCCAGGATGTCATTCGTATAAATACTGGGGCCATCATCGAACGTCAGATACACCTTGTGAATTTCTTCCTGCCCGGAGCTTTCCTCCGCCACCGGCTCTGAAGCTTCTGCACCGGAACTGTCCTCCTGTATCTGAGGTGTCTGTACCGGTGTACTCTTCTGCTCCTGCAACTGCTGCAGCAGCGTCTGTAACTCCTGATTCCGGATATCCAGTTCATCCAGTCTCTGCTCCAGTGTCTTCAAAGTTCCGTCAATCGTATGCAGCCTGCAGATCAGATACACACAGCACAGGAGCGGAATCACGATTCCCGCCGCCACGATACCTATGATCATCTTCTTCAACCGCTGCACTCTTTTTCGCCGGGCTTCCGGCAATGTCTGTTGCAGTTCTTTTGCCATGAATCTGTTAACGTCTCTCTTCCTATTTCGAAAATCTCAGCCTCCATCAGACAAGACTTCTGTAACAGTATAGCATATTCCACTTTTTTGGGAAAGAGATTTATGTAAAATGTTATTTTGTAACGCAGGAAGCCGCAGAAGATATTGCTATCTCTGCGGCTTCCTACGTTATAATTTCATTCCCCTGTTTGTATTCCCCGTATGCCTGGGTTCCCTACCCAATTTCCTGCATTCTTCGTTCCGGATAATGTCCCATAATGAAATTATGGAAAAAGAGTTCCGGAAGATGATGACTCCGAAAGCGATACCAGATATCCTCCGGTACATTATCAAACTGCCAGATCTGTCCGTTGTTTGCAAATTCGATTTCCAACATTTGCTGCTGGGCATCGTACCCGGCAGACTTGATCATGGGATTTGCCCACATTATTCGCTTCATCTTTTGTTCTCTCTTTCTCATTCTGCTTGTTGTCACCCCTGACATAAATGTCCATTAGCTGTAAGGCGTTCAGCTGTATCTTTTTCCTGAAAGATTTCCCCTTATACTTTCACGTGAAGATTTTTGTCCCACCCACTGTGACAATTGCAGTATATTTTATTTTTCCCTTCGTTTTCCCTTATGCAGGTTTTAGCATACTTTCTGAATACATTGTTGTATCCCCACCCCCAGTGGTTCCTGCTGCAAGTAATATGTACTTTGTATTTCTGCAGTTCATACATTATTAAGTTTTTTCGTAAGTGTAGCAAGGGTTTATTGTGTGTTGTTTGTTACCTGGTAGTTCTAATTGTTATAGTACGAATTTGAAGGCACCGGTGTCGTTGAAAACCTCCTCATATACATCATAATTTGCGTAATGTATGCAAGTAACACGATAAGTTTTTCCACTAACAGCATCGGGATAAATCAGACCACCACCAAACACTTCTTCATCATGATTTTCTGCACCATCAGAAGTCATTACAGTTTTCCATCCATACCACATTTTTTGCTGTACTTTAATATCCTTTACACCAATAACTGATGAAACTTCTGCTGCCGAAGTAGTAAAGGTCATTTCAAGCCCCTTAGTTGTAAATGCCAAAATTATTTCACAATCAAACAGAGTTGTTAACGGTTGTACTCCAAATGAGTTATAGCCTACTTCTTTATTGGCTATTGTTATATCAACATTTGCCATTTCACTTTGTATACTTTCTTCAGCTTGCACTTTTAGTCCTGACATAGGCGTAGCAAAAATCATTACCATTAATAATGCTATTGCTGTAACCCTCCATTTTTTCATTTTCCCTCTTCTCATTAGTCAGCTCCTTTCTTTTATATACAATGGTCATGCTACACTCTGGAGATATTGACGTTGTTTTCCTTAAATATCTCTCTATATACTTCATGACATATAATTCAATTTTCTTACATTTTTTATAATATATTTTTTTCAAAAGTTGATTGCATTAGTAACTTCTACTGCCATGCTTCAGAAAAAGAATTGCACGACTAACTTCTGCTTTGCCCTGTTTCTTGCCATTTTCAGGTTGTTTTTCATCCCTTTCTGACCTATAATAATTAAAAATGAATGGATTTTAGGGTACACTAAAGGAAGCCTCCAAAAGTCTTTTGCACGAGTAACTTCTGGTTGCCATCAACTGTTTATTCTTTTCTGTATCCTCCTGCCTGTTTTATTTATTTCAATAGTTCAGGCTTCAGACAGATTTCATCGGGTGGGATGATCTCCAGTCCAAGCTTTTCCATTGCATTTTTGTCAAATGACTTCAGGGCCTTCTTCATGGGTGTCGAACCATGAAGTTTAGGCCTTGTTGTATTATTGATGTGATTTACCATACGTAACACCTGCTCCTGGTTCAATCCATCAAACGAACTTCCCTTTGGCAGTACATATCTTATGTACTCATGATTCTTTTCCAGTTCTCCCTTTTGCTCAGAATGTCTCGATTCACAATAAAACTCTCTGGTACGCTTCTTTCCGTCATGTCCTTTTTCAAACAACTCCGGATCTGCAAACTCACATCCATTATCTGTCAGTATTACAGGAAACAGTTCCCGAAACATTTCACTTCCCAACGTCTCTTCCAACCAGTCAAAAGTAGCTACGGTATTCTTCATTTCTTTGGTTTCAATCAGAAATGCCAGCATCAGATTGTTTTCCGGCCATAACAGCGTATGAAGTAATTTCCCGCCTTTATTTCCTTCCACTGTGTCCATCTGTACCACTCGTATGCCTTCGTTTTTCGCAATAAAGTCAAGATAGTCTGAATAATGATGTCCTTCTTTTTTACGATAGCTGATTTTGGGAGTTGGAACGCTTCTCACTCTTTTTCGATATCTTACCGTTCTCCGCATATCCAGATTTCTTGCGGTCAGATAGCCGGCACTGATATACTTATAAAGCGTTCGTTCCCCACAGGGAATCTCTTCTGCATGATGCGCCAGGATATGTGCCAGGGGCTGTCCTTTCCTGATCAGCGGGCTCACAAGACTGTCCAATGCTGCCAGTTCATCTCTGGTCATGTCTATTCCCTGTCTGGATTTCCTAAGCGTTTCACAGTACTCCTTATGGGCATAATCAGCGTTATACAGGTACTTATCAAACAGACAGCTGATGGACTTGGGGCAGTTATTGCACACATAAGGCGCCTTGTGTTCTATTGGGCATGGTGCATCCACAAAGTCAGGACACAGCTTATTGCAGCTGATACACTCCCGGCATGGAATTCTGCACTTATGTCCCTTCTTCTTTTTACACACATCCCAACACCTGCAGCTGTTTCGGTATTTACACCGGTTTGGACTTGCATGAAGTATGCCATCCCTGTTTCGCAACTTATGATAACGATGCCTGCGTATTTCCTTGGAAACCGTATCAGGTGAACAGCCTATAATGTATGCAATCTCTTTAAAGGTACGATGTTCTTTCAATCCCTTCTGAATTTCATGCCTGTCATCCCAAGTTAAATGTGTCCCCTTTTTCCTTTCTTCTTTCGGCATAGGACCTCCTTCTGCAGGAGGATACCTATTCAGTATACCATTGCATGACTAACTTATGGTTTCTATACCCAAATCAGATTTTTAAAATTCATTCAACGTATTTTTTTCAAATTTTCCAAGCAGTACCTTCCCTCCTTTCTTTGTCTATTTGTACACGTAAAAAGAAGCTTAGAAATTCTTCCAAGCTTCTTTTCACTTACTTATTATGGTGGTTCAAAACTACATTCTTATACTCTACTACTATATCTTGTAATACACTTTTATCATTTCTTCCCATAACGATATATTTTTCTTTACCATAATAAAAATACATCAAATATGTATTTTCCCCCGATATCTCTTCTTTAGAAAAAACGTCAAAAAATATTCCCTCATCTTCAAACTCTGTTTCAAAAACATATCCTGGATATGTTTCTCTAACTCTCAAAATTTCCTGTGGATATATTTTTATTTGAAATCTTATATTGTTTTCATCATTTTTCATAAGTACTGATACCGTATCATCACTTTGATCCTTATGTATTTTGGCATAGTCAAATGAATAATCCGAAATTGTTTTAATTTCAAGTAGTTCCCTCACGTACTCACTGTATTCGCTAGGTACTTCTTCTATACTATAGCATTTTCCCACTTCAAAATTCACAAAATCCTCCACACCTTCCGGTGCCGTAATCATAGTAGTTCCTTCCTCATTCTTATCCATCCACCAGAAGAAACCTCCATGCTTCTCCGCATTGGCAACTACCTGCCAGGAACCGCCAAGTATCATTACGACAAGCAGCGCTACTGTCACCACTACAAATCTGCGTCTGTGAAAGTACCAGAGCACTTTATGAAGCTTACCCTCCCTGGGCTTGTCCTCCTCTTTCTCTGCAACAGGTTCACTTTTGTCCTTCTCTTCTTCGGTGCCAAGCAACAGGCGCTCCTCTTCTTCCCTTTCCTCACAATGTTTCCAGAAATCATCCAATGCCTCTTCCACAGGCAATTCATCTTCTATATTGTCTTCCTCTGTTTTCAGGTTGTCCAGCAGTTTCATTAATGTCTGTACTTCATCCGCATCAAACTCTTCATCTGATGCTTCCATAATGTACCAGTCCAACCGCTTGGTAAGCTCCTGAATCAGGCTTTCGTTATCCTGCTTCTTCATTTTAATTCCAATTCCTTTCCCTTCTGCATATCCTTATCTGGTGTAATATTGGTCCCTCGTTAAGTACATGGTTCTTTTTTGTCAATTCATACAGATTTTTTGTATTTTTTGTCGATACCGGACTCGTCGGGTATGTTTTGGGCTATCTTGCTTCTCAATCTGCTGATCCTGACACTCATATTGTTCTCGGATATTTTCTCAAGCTGTGCCAGCTCAGAAATTGAATAACCATGAAGAAAATATTTGTGAAATCTGTTTTTCTCCTCTTCCGTCAGGCCTTTCGTTATTACGAGATCAAGTTCTGATTTTCCATAACCGTCTTCCGTGAATGTATATTCGTCGGCATCCAGGCCGACTTCACATTCTATCTTCTTCAATGACTTATTCAGTTCACGTATTTTATTCTTGGCAGTATTGATCAGCCATCCCATTGGATTGGAATGTTCACAGAGAATATCCCACTTTTTATACGCAACATAATACGTTTCTTGCAGGACATCCTTTGCCAGTTCCTTGTCTGCCACCCTGTAGCGGATAAACTTGTATATTTCCGCCTGTGTCCTACGGTACATCTCATCAAATTCTTGATGGTCTCCTGTTGTCTCTTCTTTCTGCATGTGCACCTACCATCGCCTCATTATAGAGGTTTTATCTTTCTAAAATATTTACTCTATAATTTAACATTTATCCCCATACTAAATATAGATGATTTTACTATAAAGTAAAAATTTGTTTTACATCTGCTTATATTTTACTTTTCGTAGATTTTGTGTCAATTTTTTCTCATCGACAAATACCGTTAAAATTTGCAATTTTTGTTGTTGACAAACGGTATCTCTTTTGTTAGAATGAATCACGGTGATTGCGTTAGCCGTCACGTGATGCTGCTGTGGCTCAGTCGGTAGAGCGTCGCATTGGTAGTGCGGAGGTCACGGGTCCGATTCCCGTCAGCAGCTCTCATATAAGAAGCGGAAACATTGATTTTACAGTGTTTCCGCTTTTTGTTTTTCACAAACGCTGTAGATTTTCTTACTGCAAATCTCATCTCTGTCACAAAATTATAAATCCTCCAATAATACATGTGCCGGTATCTCCAGCACTTCAGCAATATCAAATATTACCTCCAAAGAAAACGGCTGGTCACAATTCGGTGCCTCGATCTTGGTGAGATAGCTGATACTAATGCTTACTCTGTCCGCCAACTGCTCCTGTGTAAGTCCTCGTTGTTTTCGATATTTTTTAATTGCCTGTCCTATAATTTTATATTGTTCCGAGTGTTTCTGACTCATTCCCGCATCTCCTGTTTCCTACCTCTACAATTCTAAAGGATAATGAAGGGATGAATGTTTCAGTCATAATGAAAGTTATGGGTAAAAAAATACCGATTTATTTTGCATCCGTTTCCAATGCCTGATAAATCGGTATTTCATAAACAATTATTTTCTTCCTAATAGTTTAATCTCTGCGTAATGTAAATTTGCCTACCACTTCATTTAAGGAATATGCCTGTGCCGACAATTCCTCGCTGGTTGCAGAAGATTCCTCCGCAGATGCGGAATTGGATTGTACGACCTCCGAAATCTGAGTCACCCCCACTTCTGCCTGTTCCATTGCCTGTGCCTGCGCTGTTGATTCTTCACTAAGTCTCCTGGAATCTGCTGCGATCTCCTTAACTCCGGTCACAATCTGCTCCAGTGATTCCGCTGCCGCTTCAGCGGCCTGATTTCCCCTCTCAATTTCCTGCAGAGAGCCTTCGATCAGACTTCTGGTATCCACTGCGGACTGTGCACTCTGTTCTGCCAGTTTGCGAATCTGTTCTGCCACAACAGCAAAGCCTCTTCCTGCTTCCCCAGCTCTGGCAGCCTCGATTGCGGCATTCAATGACAGCAGGTTGGTCTGACTGGCAATGTCTTCGATTTCTGCAATAATATTCTGAATCTTTTTGGACGTATCGTTGATTCGATCCATCTCTTCCATAAGAGATTTCATCTGTGCATGTCCGGCATCCGCCTGCTGTGCATAATTTTCCGCCTTCCGGGTGGTCTTCTGCAATTCACCCGCCGTACGGTTCACTGCATCCGCGATATTTGTAATCGTTGCTGTCAGTTCCTCCACCGAACCTGCCTGATCGGTAGCTCCCTCCGCAAGGGACTGGGCAGATTCTGCCAGATTCTCAGCGCCGGCTGATACCTGTTTTGCAGCTTCTTCTACCTGATGCAGCGTACCGTTCATCTGGCGGTTCATTTTACGCATGGCATCCTTCAATGCCACAAACTGTCCTACATATTTATCCTCAATCTTAGTGCCGATAGCATAATTTCCCTCTGCCATCTGTCCCAGAAGTTCTCCGGCATCCGTAATGATCATATCCAGATCCGATGCCATCCCCTTTGCCACCTGTATCATATAAGAAATCTCATCTTCCGTTGCACACTCCGGAAATGCGCTGTTTAAATCTCCCTGTGCGAAGGTCTGCAGACGATCTGCCAATGCTATCATGGGCTTTTCTATGTCTTGCGCTATTTTTCGTCCCAGGATCACCGAACTCCAGAAAGAAACCACAACGATTGCCAGGATCACCAACAGCATAATCCGTTCCATTGCCCGCAGATCCGCTTCCGCACGGTCACCTTTCTGCACGCACAGGTTCATCAGTTCAACGAATTCTGCATAAATCTGTTCATATTGAGCCGTCAAATCTGTCGTATCCAGTTCCTGCGCTTCCAGATAACCATCCGCATCATCCGAAGTTGCCAATTCCAAGATTCGTGCATCCAGCTCCCAATAGCCGTCAAGTTCCGTCAAGACCGCATTGTAAGCTTCTCTTCCCTCGGAGAATTTGAGTGTTCTGCTCAATTCATCCATATAAGTTTCGAATGCCTCTTTCTTCTGGTCATGCAGAGCTGTCTGCTTTTCGATCACAGCTTCATCATCATACCCGACCACTGCGCGCAATGCACTTCTACTCTCCGAAAAAGCGGTCATCGCCTTACCGATATCTCCTTGTGTAAAACCATACCGGTTTAATGCCTTTTCATACTGTGTCGCTGCGATCAGAAGCGCTCCGATTCCAATGATTGAAGCTACCGCTCCAATTACCGCCACTTTTGCGAATCCCTTTGTCAATCGTTTCTTAATACCCTGTTGCTTTTGTGTTGCCATATATCGTTCCCCCTTGTTATTTATAAAAAATGCGACAATTTGTATTTTCATGTAAATTGTAGCACTTTCTGTTTTTCTCTTCAACTGTACGAAGGAATCACTTTTCTCATGTTTTCTGGTCTTTCATTATCTCTTCCGACAAAACCTCTATCCTATGTCTTGACATCTTATCACAATCTTTTTTTATGTCAGTACAATAGTTCAAAAATTTCTCCTTATCTGCATGGTACAGTAAATACATGATATTATAACAGGTATGATATCTATTCTGATCTACGTCCCCCACAGGAAAAGACGTCTTATTATACAGCCGATCCACTTTTGTCATTATGATCTCATGGTAATAACTGTTGCTAAAATAATTTCTGAGTTTATATGAAAATTGGTACGCTTTTTCCCCGTGGGTTGTGATCCTCAAATGTTCTACATATGTCTCAATCAAAAATTCTTTCATGTTTTCATTTTCTTCCATGTATATTATTTTCACCTTGTCTGAAGACATATGGAATAAATCATAAGAGTGCGTTAAAATTTCTTCTTTTCCATCTCTGACTGCCTGTTTTAGCATTTTGTTTAACCCGTTTTTATATATGGTTAAAACATCCTCATTATCTTCCTCCAGAATATCACTCCATACCATATAGGAATCTGCAAATTCGTTTAATTCCACAATGTTTTTTGCCTGAAGCAATCCCTTTTTTAAATCCGGCAGCATTACTTTTATCTCTGCATCTGTCTTATAATAATTGGGTTTATCTCCCGATTTAAGAAACAGTCGATACTCGGCTTCTAATTGTTCTTTATCAAGCGTCCCCTCCTGATAGTATCTCAACAGCATTCCGGTCAAATTATTACTGCTCTTTGTACCATAAAGATATTTCCCTATTCTATGCTCCAACGTATTTTCAATACTGCTCACCATCTTTTTCACCGAATCCGTATTGTTGGGATCATCCTCCTTATAATACAGATTGTGTATACTTTCAACGACGATGGCATAACATATCAGTCTCAGTTCCTCCAAAAATTCATCTTTATTGCAGTCTTCACAAAATAATATTACATCATCATAAAATCGCTGCGCCTTTTCAAGTGTCCGCAAGTTTTCCACTTTATGAAGGTTCAGAAATTTTTCAATAAATTGAGCATGGATATGCAATTTACTCCACTCGACACTCTCTGCCCGTTCCGTAATAGCATATGTTCGTTCAATTACTTTTTCACTGTATTTGTCAAATATCTCTTTTTTATCTTTTGACATTTCTGCGGTATTCGCAACGAGTATAACTTTCACATAATTACATTGTTTCAGTTCCTCTATGATTCCAAATATCTCTTCCAAATTCATATTACTGTTCATTCTTTCCAGATCGTCTATGACCACAATGTGAAGGAATGTAAATTCTTTGGACAATAATAAAAATAGTTCTCTTTCGTTTGCTATATTTTGTACCACATCCCGGGCCTGTCCGACTTTATCCCAGACCTTTGCTGCGCCTTCTATGATATTATTAGCTATTTCACCAATCTTCCCGCCGACATTATTCTTCAATGCCAGTTGAAACAATACTTCATGATATATTTGTCTCGCATCTGTCATTCCGAACATTGATATTTTACAAACGTCCGGATTTCCTGCCAACGCCTCATTTACCGCATAAGACTTTCCGACACCCCAGGTTCCATCAAACAAGATGGTCTTATAAGGTAAGTCATTGATATTGCCAATTATAGTTTTTATTTTATCTGCTCTCATTTTTTCCTCTCTGTACACAAATTCATAATAACCGGACAATCTTTTTACATAAGTTTCTCCGGTTATCTGTCGTTCTGCGTTGTGTAATTGTTGGTGAGTTCCGGTTTGCAAACGGATTGTCTTATAAATGTCACAGATTAATCATTCCATATTTTCTCTGCATTGCCAGTAGCACTTCCGGATCATCCAGCTGCGCCACCTTATCTGTATCTCCTCCGGCAATTCCCTGTAGGATTTCCGATCCCTTGCATACATATCCAGCCGCACCGGCTTACCATCCACGGCATACTGGAATTCCCTCTGTGGCTGGATATCTTCCAGTGTTCCCACCCGTTTTTCCAGCATCCGCTCCAATACATCATGGCAGAGCACCTTGTCACCCATGGTCTTGCCGAAGATAAAATCATCCGATATCGTCAGTTCCTCATAGCGTTTTGCCATTCACACTCTCCTTTGCTTTTACCGCAGGAAAATATGCTGTCGCAGAAACGAATTTCAATCCGTTCTATGTCTTCTCCTGCTCTATTGTTATCATTGGGTAATTAAGCAGGGATTCCTCTGAAGTCATAGACACCGGCTTACACCGATATAGAAATTTGAAATAGAAAATCTGCTTACGAATAGAGGATAGCAAATGAGCACTCGATTGTCAACGTGGCAAAATAGCAAAATCTGTCCCTGGCAAATTTGGGCATTATGCTTTAAAATCAATTTTAACTCCATCTATATATTTATTTTGGTCTTATAGCCTGTCCTTCAGATTTTTCTGAACATCTTTTCATAATCATTCTCCATAATGTAAATCCTATTATTGCTCCAAGGACATTATGAAACGGATCATCAAAAAGTTCAAAGAGTCCACGTTTTGTTAATAACTGGCTGAATTCTATGCTGTAACTTATAATTGTTGCAATCAGTATCACCCATCTTAACTTTCGAACACCTAATCCCTGCAATCCTATTCCTACCTTATTGCTTTAATATAACTCCAAAATGACATAAATTCTGCCCTCGGATTTCTTATTGTTTGACGGGCATGGAATCGTTCTTCATGTTGTGTCCATAGATCACCGTATTGTTGTCTGTAAAGTCCTTACTGTTCAGATTCTCCGTATATATGCACCCGGGATATCCATACGAACCATCAATATTATGCATAAAGTAATAGGAATTATCGGAAGGATGCTGTAAAATCGGATATTCAATTTCTGTCCCCGGTACAGTGATCCAGGCATACACATCCGGATTCACCGACTGCCGCTCCTGCCACAATGGTCATTATCTATCGTTTCATGTGAGCTCCTTCTTCCCAAATAATGGAAGATTTTACTACTCCTAAATTTTATTCTACGTTTTTAACGTAATTTTAATTCCGCTTTAAATGTAACCGCTATATACGTTCAAAACAGGTATTGTCAATAGTTTGGGGGCTTCATGCAGGACGAGATGGCTGGAAAAACAGAAGAAAACGGATACTTCAGGTAAACCTCCGAAGTATCCGCTATTTTGACTATGTTAAACAATTCCGTTCTAATTAAATCCGAACAATTTCTGGCAGATCTTATATCCTTCTACCGAAATCTTACGTCCGCCTCTTCCGGGCAAATTCATGGTACCACCCATAATGCCGTTACGCATCCACAGATACAGGCGTTTGTCTTTTCCTTTCAGGTACTCCCACAGTTCTTTCTTTTTCTCCAGATGTTCTGTGGTACCGGAGCGGATCAACAGTACGGAAGATACTGTCATGATAATCTCCAGATAGTTGCGCATGTACTGGTACAGACGTCGGTTTTTCACCAGTTTCGACTTTCTGCCCACCAGATAATCAATCATCAGCTTCGTCACTCGGATCTGCTGGTCGATGCGGGAGATCATCACGGTCTCATTCACCGACTGATCCTGTCTTCCTATATAATATCTGTAGAAATTCACATCCAGATAATACATATTCTTCACATAAGGAAGCGGTTCAAATACATACAGGTTGTCCACATAGAAGGTGTGCTCCGGAAGCTTCAGTCCACATTCCTGTAACAGTCTGGTACGGAAGATCACGGAGTGCATCAGTATGTAATGGCCCTTCAGAAAATGATGGCAGTCCGTCCAGGTGAACATCTTCTCCACCGGCAGGATATGACGGTACTTGATCACCTTTTTGCGGCGCTCGCCTTCTTTTTCATAGACATAGTTGCTGATGAGCATATCCAATGCCTGACCGCCGCCGGCCAGTTCTCTGAGAGTATCCAGGATCTTAAAATATGCATCCTGCTTCACCCAGTCATCACTATCCACTACTTTAAAATATAGTCCCGTGGCATTGGCGATTCCGGTGTTCACAGCAGAACCATGTCCGCCGTTCTCCTTATGAATAGCACGCACAATCGTAGGAAACTGTGCTTCATATTCGTCTGCAATCTCTGCGGTACGGTCTTTGGTAGAACCGTCATCGATGATCAGGATCTCCACATCCTCTCCGCCGATCAGCAGGGAATCAATACATTTTCTCATATACTTTTCAGAATTGTAACAGGGAATTGCTATGGAAAGTAATTTCATATCGCTGTCCTTTCTTCACTATCTTGTTGTTCACTGTCCGGAATCGTTCTCTCGGGCCCCCAGTTTCATGTTCAATCCCTTCGCATAGACTGCAAACGCGGAAGGAATGGGATATTTCTCCCTTGTCTCCGAAGGTTCAATATAGATCCAGTCTGCTGAATCCGGGCCTTCACGCTTCGGTGCCAGTTCATCCACACGGATCAGATATCCTTTCATATGCCATTCTCTATGGGAAAAAATATGCTTTGCATCCTCAAGGGGCTGGATCCGGAGTACCTGCAACCCGTTCTCCGCCAGATATTCCTTGACCTCCTCCGCGGTATGATATCCCTTCATCGAAGGGAATTCATACATACCGGCCAGCAGACCTTTCGCCGGACGCTTATGCAATGCCGCCAGCTCCGCATCCCGGATAATGAGGATCGTCTTCTCCTCCACCGTACGTTCTTTTGCTTTGGCTTTGTTCGGATATTGCAGCTGTGTACCGTCCGCATACGCCAGACATATCTGCTGTAGGGGACATTCCTCACAGTGCGGAGCCCCGTTGGGAATACATACACAGGCACCGATTTCCATCATAGCCTGGTTGAAATCTCCCGGCCTGTCTGTAGGAATGACCTCCCACAGATCCTTTTCCACAGCCTTTTTTACTTTATCCTCAGAGATACAGCGTTCATCCTTGCGGACTCTTGCAATGACTCTCAGAACATTGCCGTCCACCGCCGGATTGGGCTTGCCGTAAGCAATAGAGGATACCGCCCCAGCCGTATAGCTGCCGATTCCTTTTAATTTTAATAACTCCTCATAAGAATCCGGCATGACTCCGCCATAATCTTCCATGATCTGGATGGCTGCTTTCTGTAGATTCCGTACCCGGTTATAATATCCCAGGCCCTCCCACAGCTTTAACAGCACCTCTTCCGGTGCCTGCGCAAGCGCAGCAATATCCGGCAACGTCTCCATAAAGCGCTGGAAATAGGGCTTTACCGCTTCCACTCTGGTCTGCTGCAGCATGATCTCAGAGACCCATACGCGGTAGGGAGCAGGATCCTCTCTCCAGGGAAGGATCCTACGGTTATTATCATACCATTTTAAAAGTGGTTTGGGAATCGCCCGAAGGTCACCTTTCCTAAAGATTTCCTTAACATCCGTTAAATTTTCATTGTATTTATCCATAGAGTCTACCGCAGACGGTTGCATTCGAACTTCTCCATGGTGAGCAGGCAGTTCTTCAATTCTTCATAACGCTCTTCCGGCTCACCGTCATTTACTTCAATATCACAGGAAATCGCCATGGTCGTGATCATCTCGTTGGTGATACGATGGTGCAGTCCTGCCAGAATATTTAGCTTCTCCTCGTAGGAATCCGCATCCAGAAATTCCAGTACCAACGGATCCAGTGCGGGCTCTTCATCTTCTGCGGGGGAAACCGGTGCTATTGTTGTCTGTGCCGCGGTCGCCGTTGCCTGGGCTGCTATGTTCTGCGCCACAATCGGCGTTGCCAGGGCTGCTGCGGGCTGGGATGCAGTCGACGGCATCTTTGCTGTCTTCGTCTGTACTGCTGCCGTCTGTGTCCCGCTCACTGCGTCCGCCTCGTGTGCCTGTCTGTCCGCCTCCGCTCCCTGTAATTCAAAACGAAAACGCTGTGTCACCTCAGGGTATCTCTGACGATCCACTTCTCCGGTAAACATGGCAAGAGGCCTTGCATAGGTCTTGAAATCTCCATACAAAGCCTGATAAATCACCAGCTGTTCTCCGGTCTCTGAATGTTCCGCAATCGTTACGACCTGATACAGATTGCCCTTAAAATGCTTATATATCTCATGTGGTTTGGGAATAAATGTCATCTGTCGTTCTCCTTTCCCATCGCCTCGTTTACTGTGGCATATGGTATCAGTATACCCCTTATTTCCAAAAAAGTCATGTAAATAGTCTCTAAAAATCCGTCAGCAGATATTCATAAGAGACCGAATAATTGCCGCCTGCGTTGCAGGCCCGTGCCAGTTCTGCGCTCAATGCTCCCCGTTCCGTCTCACTCATGCTGTTGATCTTCTTATGATGAATGGTAAACGTATAATCCGGACTGCCGTCTTCTTCCAGTGCATAGGTCAGCGTCACGCCGCTGTTGCGATAACCGTTCTCATTCAGATACTGCTTCATATCGCTCATCAGCTGCTGTTCCTGTATCCGGTTCTCCATGCGCTGCGTCTCATCCCGGCTCTCGCTCTTCACGGTTGCGCCGATACATAATACAATGATCAGAATAAGTACTGCGGTAGTACTGTAAAATGCCACATTGGAAACGAACTGTCTTCTCATAACCCATACCTCTTTTTCTGCTTTTTGTGCTCAGGGTTCTGTCGGAAATCTTATTTTCCCGTCCTGACAGGTATAGATTACACTTTTTCAAGTCCAATAAAACTCTCTCATTTAAAATATTCGGCACCTGCTGCCTCTACCGCTGCTTTCAGCCCCAGTGCGGACATTCTGGTGGCACCGTTGCCCCAGATGATCATCTGTTCCAATGCATCGGAGGTTGCCACCGTCACCCGGTATTTCTGCGGCTTCGCCCCCAGCTGATGGGTCGTACGCTCGATATACTGGTCTGCAGTCTCCGCTTCTTTTGTATAGACTACTTCTATATTATGATATTTCATGGTGGAGCCGGGATTGTCCTTCACCTTGTAGGCATCGTAGACCAGGATCAGGCGACAGCCCTGATATCCCTGATAGTTACACAGAATATCCATCAGTTTGTCCCTGGCACTGTCCAGATTGATCTTCGCCAGCTCCCGCAGTTCCGGCCAGGCAAAAATAATGTTATAACCGTCCACCAGAAGGTATTCCTCCGGTTTTTCCTGCGGTACGACCTTCCGCATACCGGTGTCACCGGCACTTCCCGCCAAGCTGCCCGTATAGCTGCCACGGTTTCCGGAAGAAGTATGGTATCTGCGGAATCTGTGGGGATCCTCCGCCTTTTTCCCATAAGTCTGGCGGAAGATCTCTTCGATCTCTTCCTGAGAAATAATCCGCTCTACACCACCCCCGGTCTGACGAATAGCGCCCTGCTGCCTGTTTACTGCCTGCAGTCCCGCATCCGAAATGCCGTCCGCATCTTTGGTTCCTTCCTTCTCCGGCTTCCAGTTGCTCTCCACATGGGCATATTCTGGCACCTGGTCCCAGGACACCTGAAAACCGGCACCATGAGCGCAGAATACCGATCCGGTGGGGTTGACCACATCCGCTTCCGGATCATATCCGATCTCTGCCATTACCTCCTCCGGATTATGGCAGGGTTCATATCCCTTCAGCGTGCAGGACAAACGCCCATGACCTTTGGTATAAGATGCCACCTCTTTTCCATAATCTCCCATAGAAGCCACGGGAACACTTCCCGTCAGCACACTGTTATTGCCTTCTGTCTCCGGTGCTTCAAAGCTTCCGTTCATCCTCGTGATATCCGACATGGCTCTGCCAAGATTCTCCGTAGGCACCTCCAGTCGGAAGGAAAACCATGGTTCTAAGAGAATGCTCTTTCCACTGCGCATTCCCTGACGTACTGCACGGTAAGTGGCCTGTCGGAAATCTCCGCCCTCTGTATGTTTGGTGTGGGCTTTTCCGGCAATCAGCAATATCCGCAGATCCGTGAGTTCGGAACCGGTCAGCACACCCACATGACGTTTTTCCTCCAGATGCGTCAGGATCAGCCGCTGCCAGTTACGGTCCAGCATGTCCTCGCTGCACAGAGAGGCAAATTGCAATCCACTGCCCCGCTCCCCGGGCTCCAGCAACAGATGTACCTCCGCATAATGACGCAGAGGTTCAAAATGCCCGATGCCTTCCACCGGCTCCGCCAGAGTTTCCTTGTATACAATGCTTCCCGCATCGAATTCCACTTCCAGACCGAAACGCTCCCACAGGATATTTTTGAGGATTTCCATCTGCACCTGTCCCATGACCTGCATATGGATTTCCCTGTTTTCCTCCTGCCACAACACATGCAGCTGCGGTTCTTCCTCTTCCAGCTGGCGTAGTTTCCCCAGTGCCACGACAGGATCCACCTCCGGAGGGAGCAGTAGTCTGTAAGTCAGCACCGGTTCCAGTATCGGCGTGGAGTTCTCGCTTTCATAGCCCAGTCCCTGCCCGGCGAAAGTCTTCGTAAGTCCCGTGACCGCACAGACCTCACCGGCTTTCACCGTATCCACTGCCTCATAGCTTCCGCCATTATACAGACGCAGCTGGTCGCATTTTTCCTCCCAGATTTCCTCTCCTGCACCGCTTCTGCTGTTTCCCACCGGCATTTTAACCCGCAGACTTCCTCCGGTGACCTTCAAATACGACAATCTGATTCCTGCGTTATCTCTGCCGATCTTATAAACCCGGGCTCCGAATTCCTCCGGATATTCCGGCTGGGGCAGATACGCATTCAATCCGTCTAACAGCTCTGTAATTCCCCATTGTTTCAAGGCGGAGCCGAAAAAGCAGGGGAACAGCTTACGCTCCGCCACAGTGTCCGATATGTTTTCCGCCGACAGTTCTCCGGTTTCCAGATATTCTTCCATCAAGGCTTCACTACACATGGCCGCATGTTCCAGCTCTGTTTCCCGTTCTCCTTCATTGTCCCCAGGCTGCAGCAGTTTTCCCACGGATGTAATATTGCTATCCAGCTTTTTCTGTAGCTCCGTCAGTACTTTTTCCGGATCCGTCCCCGGTTGATCCATCTTGTTTACAAATAAAAATACCGGCACTTCATATCTTTTTAACAGCCGCCACAGCGTATGTACATCTCCTTGCACTCCATCGCTTCCGTCGATGACTAGAACCGCCGCATCCAGTACCTGCAGCGTCCGTTCCATTTCCGCAGAGAAATCCACATGTCCCGGGGTGTCTAACAGTGTGATATCCACATCTTTCCACCGGATTCTCGCCTGTTTGGAGAAAATGGTGATTCCTCTTTTCCGTTCCATGTCCCCATTATCCAGAAAAGCATCTCCGTGATCCACTCTTCCGGCCCTTTCTATGACACCACAGGCACATAAAAGGCTTTCTGCCAATGTTGTCTTCCCGGCATCCACATGTGCCAGGATCCCAACGATACTTTTTTTCATGCTTATCCTATCCTTCCAATACCAGCATCATCCTGCAGGCACGTATAAAACGTTTTTTCTATTATAAAGAATACTATATCCATGAGCATTTTCCAACTGTTTTGTATTTCCAGATACCGTTTGCAAATCCGGTGGACAGTAGGATATAATGTAATGAGCCTCAAGGAAAAACAAGCGGCTGCGAATGGGGCGGTGAATTAAGAAAACATTTTAGCAAGGAACGGTGTAGCTAAACGGCTATGCCGTTCTTTGCTGTTTTTGAGTTGTATTTTGGGCTTTTTCTTTCGCCCGTCCAAAATCAAATGCACCGATGAAGTTATATACAATCGTGATTTCCCTTGTCTTGGATTTTTTGTCGGTATGGGAAACTTCGATACGATCTATAAACTCCCGTAGCATAGCAGCGTCAAGCTGCTGCATATCGGTGTACTTCTTTACTGCGCTGATAAACGCTTTAACGTTGGTCTTTTGTTTTTCCTGCTGCTTGATTTCTTCCCGTAGCACTTCTGCCATAGCTTTTAGATTGCTCTGCTCCAATTCGTAATCATGGGACATTTTGATAAACCGTTCGTCAGACAATTTCCCGGTTACATTGTCCTCATATAAATGCTTAAACAGATTATCCAACTCGGCAATACGGTTTTCAGCTTTGGAAAGTGTTTCGCGCTTGCGGGAAAACTCTGCGTCGCGCTCTCGCAAACGGCTGTCTGCTGCTTCCTGCACAAACTCGGCTTCATACTCTGTTACATAGTCGATTGCTTCCCGTAGGTTTTTCAAAACGATTTCATACAGAACAACATTTTTGATTGAATGGGTCGTACACAAGTCTTTGCCTTTCCGATAGGTTGAACAGATAAAATATTTCTGTTCTTCGGTGAAGTTCGTTGCTCGGCATTGATACATTTTACCGCCGCACTCTGCACAATAAAGCAGCCCGGAGAAAATACCCATATCGCCCATTTTGGTGGGGCGGCGGCGGGATTTGCGTTTGTTCTGCACAATGAGAAATACACTTTCCTCTACAATCGGCGGCTGCGTGTTCTCAAAGATCACCCATTCGGACGGGTCGTTCCACAACTTCTTTTTGCTCTTGTAGGATTGCTTGCGGGTTTTGAAGTTTACGGTATGCCCTAAATACTCTATCTTTTCAAGCATACGGGAAACCGTTTCATTCGTCCACTTGTACGGGTTCGCCCCCGGCTTCGGCTTGTTTGTTACCTTTATGCCCTTTGACAGCCAATAGAAAGTAGGATTGAGGATTTCGCTTTTCTCTAACCAATGGCATATTTGTGTCGGTCCCATGCCGGAAACGCACAATGCGAAAATCTGCTGCACAACGGCTGCGGCTTCCTCGTCAATAATCCACTTCTTTTTGTTGTCGGGGTCTTTCATATAGCCATAAGGCGGGATTGTAGTAAGGTGTTCGCCGGATTTTCCCTTTGATTGCCAAGTAGCGCGTATCTTCTTTGAAGTGTCGCGGGCATACATTTCATTGAACACGTTGCGGATTGCGGTAAACTCATTTTCGCCCCGCGTACTGTCAACTCCGTCATTGACCGCGATAAAATGCACGCCAAAATCGGGGAACAGCATATCGGTGTAGAAACCAACTTGCAGATAATCACGCCCGAAACGGGACATATCTTTGACGATAACGCGCTTGATTTTTCCAGCTTTTATATCGGCAAGCATACGTTGAAATCCGGGACGGTTGAAGTTTGTACCGGAATACCCGTCGTCCTCGTCATAATGTCGATAAGCGGTAATTCCATGCTCCCGGCAGTACCGTTCCAAAATCTTCTTTTGGTTGGCGATACTGTTGCTCTCTCCCTCTAATTTGTCCTCTTGTGAAAGGCGTTCATATAAAGCCGTTATGCCCTCGTCCTGTGCTTCCTGCTGCTGATCGCGCACATAGAATTGCAAGACATTATTTGAAATGGCTTCGCGGACTTCTTCGCTTAACACTTTGGGGACAGCAATCTGCTGAAAAGAAAATGTCTTTGTCATTTGCGCTCACCGCCTTTCGCGGCAAGTGCAGCATATAACTGTCTGCTCCAATCCAGAGTAGCATGGTCGCCGTTGATTGCTTCAAGAGAAACACCCCTACCAGCGGCGCAATCTGCAAAAGCAAGTACATCTAAAAAGTTTCGAGAAATGCGGTCAAGACCTGTTACAACGATCTTTTCCATTCTCTCGTTTTTCATATCCTGCTGCATGAGGGAAAAAGCGGAACGGTTAAAGTTCAAACCGCTATAACCATTATCCACATATAGCGCAAAAGTAGTAATCCCGTTTTGGCTTGCGTGGTAAAGAAGTTTTTGCATTTGATTGTCAAGGTACAAAGTATCTATCTGTTGCGCCGCACGAAAATAGTATGCGGTCAATTTATCCGACTGTTTCATGTTACCTCCTATTCCGACAGCCGGACAAACAGGTTATATATATTATACCACAAAACCCGTCGTCCGTCTGCAATAGGATTACATTTTCGGCATTATACCGGGCTTTTTTCCCGGTTTAAGTCATTTTGGATTAAGCGGCGTACCTTTGTCGCGGCGTCCTCTTTTACACCGTCTTTAACAACGGCTTTGACAATATAGGTAATATCCCCGATTTTGTATTCGCGCACAACCGGGGATTTTGTTGTTTGCTTTGTTTGTTCCATAATGTAAAATCCCCCTTTCGTGGGATAACAAAAAGATTAAAAATGAAAGGCAGAAACGAACGGCTGTCAGCGGCAGCACCGCGGGAGTTTCACCCCTGCTCATTTAAGGCAGCTTTACCCAATGCCTGCGACGCTCTTAACGCTCGGACTATGGCTATAAAGGCGTTTCGTCCCGCCTATATGTCGTCGCCCACAAGCTGCTAAACCTGTTTTGCAGCGCGGTATTTCTCGCTCGGCTTTCCCTGTGTGAAAAGCTGTCCTAGCGTACCCGCTGTTCGGCTCGATATAAGCGGTATGTATTCGTTTGCCTGTTATACTGCGCCGCCGTTATCTTGCGGGCTTTCTTTGACAAGGAACAATAAGGCTTTGTCAGCCTGTAAAAGCATATCGTTTCCGATATGCTTTTACGGAACGACAAACAGCCCATAACGGGAAGCGTGGAAAGGGGTACACGCTCCCCGCATGGGCTTAAAGAGTTAGCCTACATGAAACGCAAGAGTGCGGGTAATAAGGCGCACTTGCAGCCTGTTACGCATTTCTTCGTCCACATAGGAGTAAGTATTGCCCGCGTCGTCTTTCAGCGTTCGGGTACAAAGTTTCGCTATGTAACCCTCGTAATGCTTCAAGATCGCGCACATGGCGTTTGTGTCGCCGTTTGCCGCTGCGGAAATGACAGGGAACGGCAACAGATTTTCAGATTTCCTAACGGTGTTCATCATCTGCTTTTCCCTCCAAATACTGTTTGATCTTCGCAAGCGCGGATTTCCTATGCCGGAAAACCGTCGTGCGTACAACACTCAGCAGTTCGCCAATTTCCGCGTCGCTCATATCCAAGAAGTAGGACAAGAGAACAATATCGCGTTTCCTTTCGGGCAAAGCGTTAAGGGCTTCGGCAAGCAGTTCATTTTTGACGAGTACATCAAAGCCGGACACTTGAAAACGGTAATAATCGCTTTCGTATTCGTCCGTCGTGAAAAGCTGCGCGAGTTCGCTTTCGCTCAAATCCGAAAAAGTTATTTCGCGGGCTGCGCGTTTCGCAAGGGTGCGGCGGTAGCTTTTTGCTTCGCCTACCAACGTTTTCTTTGCTAATGCGTCATACTGATGTTGTATTCTTTCTTTGTCGGAAGAAGATAGCTCCATAGAGTTCACCTCCTTCCCGCGTGGAGTAGAGGACGGGAGTTAAAGGCTTGTCCTCTCTGCCCCTTTCGCTCTGTACCCGTTCGGGAGATGGCTCTTTGTTGCTCCTTTCAAAAATATATTGAAATAAACAAAATGCGCCCGCCCGCAAGACGCGGACGAGCGCAAAGGAATTGTGAGCAATATTTAGATGTACTGACAGTTCGTATTCATAGCCGGAATATCCCGCTGGCGGGTAATGGCTTTTTTTGACCGCAAAGCATTAGGCGGGTTACAGTAAATAAAAATAGACACGACGATACCTCCCAGATACCGCCGTATCCTTAAAAAAGGGCGACTTTAATACACTACCCGCAATCCATTCTATAATAGGGAACAGCGGCTTTTGCGCAATATTAAATAAAAAAGCCGATAACACATAGGTTTTTTGACCTAATGCGTTATCGGCTCTGCGTCTATGCGTCTGGCACTTTTAATCATTTTTTTTGAATTTATTATATGTGTTAGCTAACTGTCCACAAGCCGCGTTAATCTCTCTGCCATGAGAAACTCTCATAGTAACTTCAAGTCCTGCTTGCTCTAATTGATGTTTGAATGCAACTATTTCCCGTTTCTGTGGTGCTTTAATTCTTGAATTGCTTGTTGGGTTGTATTGTAACACGTTAATCATAACTTTTTTGCCCCGAAACCATTTTGCAAGTTGTCTTACATCTGAGGGCCGGTCATTTATACCCGGTAAAAGCAAATACGCAAAGACAATTTTGCGATTATGCCTTTCAGAATAGGATAAGGCTTGCTTAACAACATCTTCAATAGCATATATGCGCATGTGAGGAATAATACGATTTCTTGCAGATTGTGTTGCTGCGTGTAAAGATATTGTCAACTGAATTTTAAGATGTTCCTCGCGCAATTTTTTTAATTGATCGACCGGACCAACTGTTGATATGGTAATGCCGTCGGTTGGAAAGTTGAGCCCATATCTATCTCGGAGAATATGGATTGCTTTTATCAAGTTGTCATAATTGAATAAAGGCTCTCCCATACCCATAAAAACGATACGGTTTACTTTTCGACGCAACAATATAATCTGTTGTACGATTTCTGACGATGTTAGATTACGAACAAAGCCATTTCGCCCGGACTCACAAAAAATACAACCAACAGGACAACCGACTTGTGTGCTCACGCAAACAGTTCCACCATCTCGCCGCTTGATAAAAACCGTTTCAATGTATTTGTTGTCTTTCAGTTCGTAAACATACTTTTCAGTATCACTGCTTTTGTAAATATTTTTTACCAACATTGATAGATTTTTTTTGCGTGGTAATTGCTTATATAATTCTTCATATAAGGCTTTTGCTTCATTCTCGCCAATAACTTCCGACATTTCTTTGTAAGTAAATCCGTATGGATCATTCCGTACTTCCGCAGGCGTATATTTAGGTAAACGTTTCATTTTTATATCCTTTCTTCTAAATAATAAAAGTTTGTTTTTCTGTATTTTTGATTACAATCTCTAATTTTTCTACATCAATGATATGCGTCAATTTGCATTTAGGGCAGAAAAGAGGAAAATCTTTTAATACAGTATTATGAAATACTTGAACTCTCGTCTTTCCGTTACAAATCGGACATTTTATCCAATATTTTTTAAGCATTATATTTCACTCGTCCTTTTTACACAAAAAAATGCAGGTCAATCCTCAACATGAGCATTGACCTGCATTTATAATGCACAGAGCAGTACAACAAAACTAAGGCATAGCTTGCACTATGTCTATACTATATCTATACGTCGTTAGTTTTTTGTATAGCATCCGCAAAATAAGCATGACAAAAAAGCCCATGTTGAAAATGGGAAAATCCTTTTTTTCAATGCTTATCTAATACGCATGCTATGCAACATAAACGCCGCCTCCTTTTACATAAATTTTATTTTATCAGAAAATCAGTCTACTGTCAATACACAACAGGAAGTATTTAACCTAATGATATGAATTGTGTGGACATATCCAAAAAGAAAGGTGAACTGTAAAATGTAACAGGGTGAATGAAAATGGCAAAAAGACCCGTACCATTGTACGACTTTAAGGCTTTCGGGGCAGCTATAAAAGCCGCGAGAAATGAATACGGCGAGAGCCGCAAAAAGGTAAGCGACGAGTTATATATTTCCCCGCGCTACCTTGCGAATATCGAGAACAAGGGACAACAGCCGAGTTTACAGGTATTCTATGACCTTGTAACCCGGTATCATATTTCGGTAGATCAATTTTTCTTCCCGAACAGCAATGCGGAGAAATCCACCGGGCGGCGGCAGCTTGACGCGCTGCTGGACGGTATGAGCGATAAAGGCATACGGATTGTAACCGCAACGGCAAGGGAGATAACGGAAGTCGAAAAAGCAGAGGACTAACCTCACAATATGGGAAACAGGAGATTGCAGACGCTATGCGCTGCAATCTTTTTTGCGTCCAAAAACAAAGGAACGCGCAACAAATACCGCCTTTCGGTGGGGGTATGGAGTAGATAGCAAGCACAGCAAACGAGTACCCGTTTGCGAAAAATGCTTGTTGGGATAATCCCAAACCCTTATACCGAAAGGCGGCGCGGAAATGGAAAACCGAAAGAGAAATATACAGATGAAGTTTTACGTTACGGAAGAAGAAAAGCGGCTGATCGACGAGAAGATGAAGCAGCTTCCTATCCGGCAGTACGGCGCATACTTCCGTAAAATGGCGATAGACGGGTATATTCTTGTCGTTGACCGAAGCGACACGAAAGCATATATCCGGGAACTGCAAGCGGTGAGCCGGAACATCAACCAAATTGCAAAACGCGCCAATGCAACGGGGACGGTTTACAGGCAGGATATAGAGGACATTAAAAAGGCGGTGGACGAGATATGGCGGTTACAAAGACGCACCCTATTAAATCAACCTTAAAGGCTGCGATAGACTATATCTTAAATCCCGAAAAGACAGACGGGAAACTGCTTGCGTCCTCTTTCGGCTGCGGGCTGGAAACCGCCGATATTGAGTTTGCATGGACGCGGGAAGCTGCCGGAGATCGCGGCACACATTTAGGGCGGCATTTGATACAGTCTTTCGCGGTGGGAGAAACCACCCCGGAAGAAGCGCACAAAATCGGAATGGAACTTGCGCAAGCGGTGTTAGGCGGCAAATATGAGTTTGTTTTGACAACCCACGTCGATAAAGACCATCTGCACAATCACTTGATTTTTAACTCGGTCAGCTTCGTTGACTACAAAAAGTACCATTCCAACAAACAAAGCTATCATCATATCCGGCGCACCAGCGACAGGATATGTAAAGAGCATGGGCTATCCGTCGTCGTGCCGGGACAGGACAGAGGGAAAAGCTATGCGGAATATACCGCCGAAAAGCAAGGTATAAGCTATAAAGCCAAGCTGAAAACGGCGATAGATACCCTCATTCCCCAAGTGAAAGATTTTGACGAACTGCTGCGCCGCTTGCAGGAAATGGGGTATGAAATCAAACAGGGCAAATATATTTCCTTTCGCGCTGCCGGACAGGAACGGTTTACCCGCGCAAAGACGCTCGGCGCGGCATATACGGAAGAAGCGATAAAGGAACGTATCAAGGGTGTGTATGCTGCCAAAGCAAAAACGCTGCGGAAAGATAAGAAAATCCGGCTTGTCGTTGATCTTGAAAACAGTATCAAAGCCCAACAGTCGGCGGGCTATGAACGGTGGGCGAAAATCCATAATCTGAAACAGGCTGCTAAAAGCATGAACTTCCTAACCGAAAACAAGATTGAGTATTACAGCGAACTTGAAAGCAAAATCGCGGATATTATGACCGCCCATGACGCGGCGGCAAAGGCGGTTAAGGAAGTGGAACAGCGTATGTCTGATTTATCGCTGCTCATCAAGCACACCACCACATACCGACAGTTAAAACCGATTTACGATGAATACCGAAAATCGCCGGACAAGGAAAAGTATCTGCGGGGGCATGAAAGCGAAATTATCCTGTTTGAAGCTGCGGCAAGGGCATTAAAGGAAATGCAGATAAAGAAGCTGCCCGATCTCGCCGCGCTGCGCAAGGAGTATAGCAGCTTAAACGACAGGAAAAGCAAATTGTATGAGGATTATCGGCAAGCCAAGAAGCAAATGCAGGAATATGGTGTTGTCAAAAAGAACGTTGACAGTATTCTATATCCGTCCCAAAGCAAGGCAAAAGAACAGGAACGGGACTAATAGATTTTTTCACAAAAACCTGTTACAATCAAACTATATTCAGAAAACAAAGGAAGTGTATGTATGGGCTATTTAGCGGCGGCGGGAGCCTATTTAATAATCGGTCTTGTAGTTAGCTTTATCCTTATGGTAGTGGGGCTTTTTATCGGGCATATCATTGTTTTTGACAGTATCGCCCTCGGTATTATATCCGGCGTGTGCTGCAATCACTTTTTCACGCTGCACCCCGCCTTGTGCGTGCTGATCGGCGCGGCTGTATTCGCGCTGCTGCTGTTTCTGCAAAATACACGTTTTGGATTTTGGGTAATCGGGGTGCTGCTGTCTGCTGCCTGGGCGGTCATTTTTGGGCTGCTGGCGTTTATTATCTCCAATGCAGATCAACTTTGGTTTTATGTGGTCTGCGGGCTTGCTTTTATCGTCATGCTGCTGCTCCATATCAAGGCAAGAGATAAGGCATAAAACAAGGGTAGCAAGTGGAACGTTAAGGGCTGAAAACGCCTGTGTTTCTGCGGTTTCCAGAGCGCGAAAACGACATAGACGATACTTTATACTCAAACCTCAAAAAGTGCCTTTCTAATATTCCACAAAAAAGCAAAAAAGAACGGGGCGCGGTGCCGACAATCGGCAGCCGCGCCCCTGCTTTATTCTAATCACTCTTTCAGCTTGGCATTTTTGCGTATGGTTTCCTTTGCTGCCCTTACAAAGTCTGCAATCGTACGGATTTCGTACTCGTCGCAATCGGAAACAAGGTCTTGTATCTCCTGCGAAAAAATATCTTTGGAGTGTAACACGTTATCACATAAAAACTCGTCAACAGAAACGGAAAGGGCATTTGCCAAAGATACAATCGTCGGCAAACTCAATTTGGAGTTGCCCGTTTCAATATTGCTCATGTGTGTTGTGGAAAGCGACGCTTTTTCTGCCAATGCTTCCTGTGTCAAATCCGCTTTAATGCGGGCAATCTTTATGCGCTTGCCAATCGCTTTATAATCTAATTCCATTCAAAAATCCCTCGCAATCACTCTCTTTTCTATATTGTATTTTTTCCACTGTATCATTATAATAAACTGTATAAAGTATTACTTTATGCAGTTTCAGACTGTAGACAAAGCTCCTTCCTGTGAGGGAGCTTTTCTTGTGTCATGA
>NZ_QUEC01000025.1:0-68586 GCF_003478095.1 Clostridium sp. AF34-10BH | reverse complement strand
GCGGCAACTCTGATATCTTATCATAACCGCTTTCGTTTGTCAACAACTTTTTTTTGAAATCTTTTTCGTCTTGGAAAACTTTGTTTTTCCGTGACAGGTATTTATGTTAACATATCTGTCAGACTTTGTCAACAACTTTTTTGAAATCTTTTCAAGTTTCTTTCGAGCTGTTGTGTTGTCTCGGCATTGCCTCAACAACGAATCTGAGTATATCATCCGCTAGTGTACTTGTCAACACTATTTTTCGAATTTTTTGCACAAATTATCCCCTGCTACGTCAATTCCGCATAAACAGGGGATTTTTGCCATGTTTCTATTCTGTTTTTTACTATTTTACAAAGAACGGAAGCTTTTGTCCGAGCTGTTCCACCAGATATGCCAGATAGTTATTTTCATACAAACATGTAAGTATTCTGCTGTCTCTGGTATAATCTACGATCACCTGGCCCAGGGTTCCCAGGTCTCTGAAGATATTAAATGCGTATATTGTCCAAACAATTAGAACAGTTTCTAAGATTCCAACCACAATACCTAGTAATTTGTCCAGGCTATGTACTATAGGTAGTTTCACGATCATCTTTGCCGAGAAAAATACGATATTAAGAAGATGATGCACCAAACCGATTGCCGCCAGCAACAGTATTGTCAGGATCACATTGAATATCTTTCCATCAAAGTAACTGCTCAGACCATTCCCGATCAGGAACAGCACCACACAGGTAATCAGCAGGGAGATCAGAGAGATCAGAGATTTTACCATTCCCTTCTTGTAGCCGTCCATCACCATGCAGATCAATACTACTGCCATGATGACCAGTAATAAATTCAGATTCATTGGTATACTCCTTTATTTTAACTGTATCGTATCTATTGTACTATCTGTCACCAGATAATATTTGTAGGAACCTCCTGCAGGAAGCAGAAGCCGAGCACTCTTACCGAAGCTGCCATGGTATTTTTCCACACCGTCCGTTGTAAAGATCTGGCACTCCGATTCGTTGTAGATCACCATGTCATCATCCCCGAAGAAAATATCCGTATAATCCACATCAAAATAGTAGCTGCCCACCTTTGCTGCCGAAGTATTGTACACATCCATGCGGTACTTGGTCTCCGCCTGGTCCGAAAGGAATACCAGTCCTACATATTTATCACTGTAGAAAATCGACTGGATCTCGTCGTCATATAGGTATTCTCCCGCCGTCACAGGCTTCTGGGTACCCGAATAGATCATAAGGCGGCTGTCTCCTACTGCAAACGCTGTATCATTATTCATAAACTGCACTTTGGGCACGACCAGGTCGGAATAAGAATATGCGCTGACCATATAATCGCTCTGATTCTCGCCCACCGGTCCGAAATTGTAAAATGTCACATTACTTTTTACCACGCCTGCATCCACATACAGGTAACTGATCGCCAGAAGCTCTCCGTCCGGTGAAAGGCTGATGGATACCGGATACCCTCCGTCCGTCATATGTGCCTGTCCCGTATAGCTGTTGGTCCCGTCCGCTTCGTAAGTCATGATCCAGGCTACATCCGTATCTGCCAGCACCGCTGTCACTCTTCCCGTTTCCGCTACTGTGATATTTCGGATCGGCATGGTCGTTGTAATAGTTCCCAGTTGCTTGTCCGTATTCTGCACGTAGATCTCACGGCCGTTATAACTGCCGATAGCTGCCACATCGCCACAAGTAGCGATCTTCACATCCTGGATCACATAAGTCTGATTCCACTTTACATTTCCCTTGGCATCCGTACAGTGAGCGCCGTCTTTACTATATGTAAGAATACTGTTTTTCAACCGTATGTCTGTGGCATCCGATGAGACCTCCCGGCTAATGGAAGATACGGTGTCATATCCCGTATAGATATGTCTCTTTGCCTGTACCACCACAAGAGCAAGTGCCGCTCCCAAAGCCGCCACCACCAACAGCACCCGGTACACGATTTTCAGCCGGTGTTTACGGATCTTTTTCTTATAGTCATCCTGACTCTTTTGCCGCTTTTCTTTTTCCTTCAGATAATTCTTGATATCTGCTGCCATGTATCTGTTTCCTTATGTATTATCGTAACTATTAAGAATCGCATTCGCAAAATTACTGCGGCGCAGTCTGCTTTTTGCTCATGTAGTTACAGTATAACACACTTCCCCTTTTTGAAAATAAGTTTTTTACGGGAGAAGGATTTCCTGACCGATCTTGATATCATCCGGGTCAGTGATACCATTCAGGGAACAGATCTCAGATACCTTACTGTTGCTGCCGTAGTTCCGCAGAGAAATACCGATCAGTGTGTCCCCTCTCTGGATAGTATAATGTGTGGGTTGAGCAACCGCCTCCACTGTAGGAGTCTCTGCCACTGCAGATTCTGCCGTCTGTGTCACATCCTGTATTGTTTCCTGTGTCGTGTTCTGTTCTGTTGCCTCCGTCACATCTGTCGTATTTTTTGTGACATTGCCGTCCGCAGATGTTCCATCCGCTACACTGCCCGTATTTTCTTCCGTCGGATCTACAGCACTGTTTCCCGTTCCATCCATTGATGCATTTTCCGTGCCTTCCGGCATCACTGTCTCTGCTGCAGTCCCAGTAGTATTTCCCGCCGCAGCATTTTCCTGTCGCAGAGCATCCTCCAGCTTGTCCTCCGCCACCAGCGTGCTGATCTGGCTCTGTTCCTCCACCGCATCCGGCAGTTTCTGCTCCATCAGGTTGCTCATGGCCTGCCTGGCTGTCTCCCCCAGGGATTCTCCGGTGCTTTCCTGCCGCATCAATGCCAATGCCATCACGCAGAGCAGAACAAAGACACCGGCAGCCGCCATTTTCATCCGACGCAGTCCGGTCGTTGGCATGGGTATAATATTATCTGGTTCCCTGCGTCTGTTCTCTACCGCTCTGCGATATTCCACAGGCGCATTCTCCGTATGTCCGGCGGCACGGAAGGCATTTCCGCTCTCCTGTCTCTGTCTACGTTCCTCCTGCCGTTTCTTCACCACTTCGTATTTTTCCTGATCCACCTTCTCCGGTGCCGCCTCTTCGCCCCGGTTCTCCAGCATATATGCCAGCATACTGTCATTCTTCTCATAGAACTGCGCATACCCCGACACATAACGGCAGATCTCCTGTTCGCAGATCTGGAAGCCTTCCACCATCTCGCCATTCAGTATCTGGTAGCCTAAAAAGGTCATTTCCGAAAAATACTTTCTCCGCAGCTTCTCAATCTCCTGTTCCTGCGCCTGGGACAGGTGCCGCACCGGCTTCTGCAGGAAATTCAGCTTTGCGGAGCCATAGGCGAATAGATATGCCACACCGTCCTCTGCTGTCTTCCTGCCGTATAATGCTATGGCAATATCCTTGTTCTGTGCCATTCCATTCATTTGTTTTATGTAAGATACCACATAATCTTCCACATAGATTCTGCAGTGCTTGTCCGCCTCTCCGATCTGCGTTATGTTCTTCGGTAATTCCATACAAAAAACACCTCCCATGCCGTTTCTATCAGTTATCACTAACTATAGCATCCGCACAGGAGGTATTTTAGCGTTCTTTGTCGCACCTCTTCAAAAACAGTTCGACAAAGTTTGCACCATATTCTATGTATTCTTAGCTATGCTTCAAACTTATATACGGTAACAGAATCGTATTCTCTGCCGTTCTCCCCGCCAAATACATAGGAGGGGAAATTCTCATGATGAATGGTATCCGGGAAATACTGGGTCTCCAATGCAAAACCGCAGCGGTTGCCGTAGGTCACCCCATCTTTTCCGGGCTGTACATCAATAAAATTGCCTGCATAAAACTGCACTCCTGGCAGGGTGGTGTATGCCTTCATTACTCTGCCGCTCTTCGGGCCTTTTACTGTGGCAATATGCCGTAATGTACCGTCATCGTTCCATCCATCGATCACGAAATTATGGTCATAGCCTCCGGTCAGGAGTAACTGCTCATAATCTTCCCGGATGTCTCTGCCGATCTTCTTGGGCTGTGTAAAATCCATGGGTGTGCCTGCTACCGCACGAATCTCACCGGTAGGGATCGATCCTGCTGCCACCGGAGTAAAGTGCGAGGCTCTCAGCCACAGTTCATGCTCTTCAATGCTGCCTGCACCGTGACCGTCCAGATTGAAATAGGAATGGTTGGTCAGGTTGATAATGGTCTTCTTGTCACTGGAAGCATGGTAATGCAGAGTCAGCTCATTCTCTTCACTCAGAGAGTAGGTTACGGATACCTTCTTATTGCCTGGAAATCCCAGCTGCCCATCCTCATCCTCCAGAGAAAATGTCACGCTGTTCTCTCCTATCTCCGCATCCCAGAGTCTCTTATGGAATCCCAGTTGCTTATGGGTATGTAAATTGTTGACACCGTCATTTTTATCCAGCTGATAAGTAACGCCATCCAGCGTATACTCTGCACCGCCGGTACGGTTCGCACAGGGGCCGATCACCGTGCCGAAAAAGCTGTCGTTGCCGTAATAGCTCTCACCATTGTCAAATCCCAGCACCAGGTCGTCCGCCTTGCCCGCGGCATCCGGTACCAGTACGCGCACCAGAGTAGCGCCCAGATCTGTCACCGCTGCCTTCATACCCTTACTATTACTCAGGGTATACAGCGAGATCTCTTTCCCTTCCGGGCTTTTCCCAAATAAACTTTTTGTTACTGCCATTGTCTTTCCCTCCCACTTTTATCCATTTTTATTTCATGCATACTGTCTATAATTCCACTCTGCCCTCTAAAGCGCGGAGTAATGTTACCTCATCAATATATTCCAGATCTCCTCCTACAGGGACACCACTGGCAATTCTGGTCACCTTGATTCCTGTGGGCTTGATAAGCTTGCTGATATACATTGCCGTGGTCTCACCTTCCAGGCTGGAATTGGTTGCGATAATGACCTCCTCCACATCACCCTGCAGACGTTCCATCAGTTCCTTCAGCTTGATGTCACCGGGTCCCACACCCAGCATCGGGGAAATGGCACCATGCAGTACATGGTAAACGCCCTCATATTTGCCGGTCTTCTCATAAGCCGCCAGATCTCTGGTGTTCTCCACCACCATAATGGTACGATGATCCCGTCTGGGATTCGCACACACCGGGCAGAGTTCCTTATCCGTCAGAGTATAGCATTCCTTGCAATAGCGGACATTGGCTCTGGCTTCGATCATGACGTTTGCCAGTCTGTCCACACGGTCCTTCGGCATATTGATCAGGTGAAAAGCCAGTCGTTGTGCGGACTTACTGCCAATCCCCGGAAGGGCTGCCAGTTCTTCTATTAATTTATTGATCTGTCCGCTGTAGAGTTCCATTAGAAAGGAAATCCTCCTAATCCTCCGGTCATTTTGCCCATAAGTTCTGCATTGGCTTCATCCGCCTTGCGCAGTGCTTCGTTGGCTGCTGCCACGATAGCATCCTGCAGAGTCTCGATATCCTCGGGATCCACGATCTCCTCTGCCAGCTTGATGGATGTGATCTCTTTTTTACCGTTGATGGTCACTTCCACAGCTCCGCCACCTGCGGATGCGGAGAACTCCTTGGTCTCCAGTTCCTTCTGTCCTTCTTCCATCTGACGCTGCATTCTCTGTGCCTGCTTCATCAGATTATTCATATTTCCGGGCATTGCGCCTCCGGGAAATCCACCTCTTTTTGCCATGTTGCTGTTTCCTCCATATTATTTATAATTGATTTCTCCGTGCTGCGCACTTTCGAAATCATAACATATATTCGCATTTCGGACTATTGTCCTACGTGCTCATATATGGTTGAGTTATTATTCTATCTTACCTTATCTGCAAGTCTGCCGCAATCCCAAATTCACGCAGGATCACTCTTCCTCATCGATCTCCATGTTGATGACCTTACTGAGATCCACATAGTTGTCTTCGAATTCTCTGCTGCTTTCCACCGTCTGGATCGTCACTTCAATCTCTTTGCTGGAAAAATCGGACAACAGCATTTCCAGTTGCTGCTTGTTCTGTTCGTGGGCTTCCCCCTTAAAATAATCGGAAGCCAGTCCGTCCTCCAACACCACCATGAGCTTGTTGTCTCCACCCAGACTTAATCGGGCGTTTTTCAGATACATCTTCATGGGGTTCTCTGCATTTCCCACGATGGCCGGCCATTTCCGTACGATCTCCTGGATATCCCCGGGAACCGCCTTCGGCAACTGTGGCTTCGGCTTTGCCACACCGGCCTGCGGCACTCCCTGTGCTCCGGGAGCTCCGGCAGGCATCTGGGCCGCCGTGACTACAATACCGTTCTCGACCTTTTCCTCCACCTGGCGAATACGATCCAGGACAGCTTCCTGATCCGTCTCCATCTCCGGCTTACACAGCTTGATCAGCGCGATCTCTACCAGGATACGCTTCTGCGCCGCATAGCGGATCTGTCCGGACAGTTCGGAGAAAATATGAATATAGCGGATGATCTGGTCCATGGACAGCATGGAAGCTTCTTCCTTCAGATTCGCCAGATTGTCCGTAGACATGTCTATGACATCCTCCAGATTATCCGCTGTCTGTACCAACATCAGATTCCGCAGATACCAGGTAAAGTCCGTGACAAACTGTACCAGCTCCCTGCCCTGCATGGCGATCTCTTCCAACAGTTCAATGCAGCCTAACACATTCCGGTCCATGACGAAGCGCAGCAACCTGCTGAACACTTCCGTATCCACTGCCCCCAGCACATCCAGGGTCATATCGTAGGTCAGTTCTTTGCCCAGATGGAAGGCAATACACTGATCCAACAGGCTCAAGGCATCTCGCATAGAACCGTCCGCTACTTTTGCAATGTAGCGCAGAGCTCTGTCCTCCACCTGTACCTGCTCCGTGTCCATCAGTTCCTTCATACGATCCGTGATGGTATCAATGGAGATTCGTTTAAAATCATATCTCTGGCAGCGGGACAGGATCGTAATGGGGATCTTGTGCACCTCTGTGGTCGCCAGAATAAAAATAACATAAGAGGGCGGCTCTTCCAGCGTTTTTAACAATGCGTTGAAAGCTCCGGGGGAGAGCATATGCACCTCGTCGATGATGTAGACCTTGTATTTTCCCTCCGCAGGGGAATAGGATACCTCGTCGATGATCTCACGGATATTGTCCACACCGTTGTTGGAAGCCGCATCGATCTCGATGACATTCATGCTGGCTCCCGCTGCGATTGCCTTACAAATACGGCATTCCCCACAGGGGCCGTCCTCTGTGGGGTGTTCGCAGTTCACTGTTTTCGCAAAAATCTTGGCCACCGTGGTCTTACCGGTACCTCTCGTTCCGGTGAACAGATACGCATGGCCGATCCGGTTCGCCCGCAGCTGATTCTTCAATGTCGTCACGATATGATCCTGACCCTTGACATCGGAAAAAGCGTCCGGGCGGAATTTCCGGTATAGTGCTGTATATGACATGTTTTTTCTCTCTTCCTTGTAACTATTCAGAGCCATCAAATATTAGCAGATGCTTGGCGAAAATAATTACTCATTAATTTTCTGTCTTAATCGCCGAAGCAGATGCCCAGCAGCTTCGCTTCCTGTACGATGGTAGCATCGGGATCCACGGTCTTTAACTTGCCCGCTACATCCTCTAACGGAACCCTTACGATCTCACGGTTCTTGTAACCTACCATGAATCCATACTGATTATCCAGGATCAGCTTGCCTGCCTCGGAGCCCAGACGGCTGGCGAATACTCTGTCATAAGGGCAGGGGCTTCCGCCTCTCTGCATATGGCCGGGTACGGTGACACGTACTTCTCTGCCGGTCTTCTCCTGGATCTGTGCAGCCACTTCGTAAGATACGGAAGGGAACGGATATTTTTCCATCTTTTTCTTGTAGTCTTTTTTGGTCAGGGCAGCATCTTCCCTGGAAATCGCACCCTCAGCCACGGCGATAATGGTAAAACGGCAGCCCTTTTTGTCCCTGTCTTCGATCTTCTCGATCACCTTATCGATATCATAAGGGATCTCCGGGAGCAGGATGATGTCCGCACCGCCTGCCATTCCGGCATTCAGGGTCAGCCACCCTACTTTATGTCCCATAACTTCCACGATAAATACTCTGCCGTGGGAAGCTGCTGTGGTATGGATGCAGTCGATGGCATCCGTTGCAATATCCACCGCACTCTGGAAACCGAAGGTCATATCGGTGCCCCACAGGTCATTGTCGATGGTCTTGGGCAGGGTCACGATATTCAGTCCTTCCTTGCGCAACAGGTTCGCAGTCTTGTGGGTGCCATTACCACCGAGAATTACCAGGCAGTCCAGCTGCAGCTTATAATAATTCTGCTTCATGGCTTCGACTTTATTCAGTCCGTTGGGATCCGGATCCTGGATCGTCTTGAAGGGGGTACGGGAGGTTCCCAGGATCGTGCCGCCCTTGGTAAGGATGCCGGAGAAATCCTTGTCTGTCAGCATGCGGAAATTACCGTAAATCAGTCCTCTGTAGCCATCGAGGAAGCCATAGATCTCGACCTCTTCCTTACTGTTCGCCAGGGTCTTCACCACACCTCTCATGGCAGCATTTAATGCCTGGCAGTCACCACCGCTCGTCAACATTCCGATTCTCTTCATCGTAGGATCCTCCGTTTTCTATATTTCATTATTTTCTCTTGCGTTTGCTGTAACTATGCAAAACTGTCTTCGTTCTGCCAATACTTATTTCTATTTTAATACATTTATTTTCATCTGAAAATAGTTTGTTGTAATTTCCGGCAGATTTCTCCCCTATGGCAAAACAAACCTCAGAAGCACCGGGCCTCTGAGGTTCGCTTATCATCTTATCATACGTTATTTGAATTTAAACTTTCCTTTGATCATGGTCACGTAGACAGCTGCGCCGCCACCGCCGACCACTACGGCTCCGGCTGCTGCCGCTGCCGCCACGCGGCCTGCGTTCGTTCCCTTACCGGAGGTCTCCGTTATCTGCTCTGTGCCGGATTCCTGAGAGTCGGAAGTCTGGGCGGTCATGGAATCTATCCGCTCCTCCTGCGGTGCTTCTCCACTCGATTCCTGCGTGTCCTGTGCCTCCCCGGAGGGCTTTGCCGCATCTTCCTTACGGTTTTCGTCCGCAGCGGGTGTTGTCGGGGGCACGGGAATTACAGAAGGCTTTACCACACCGGGTGTGGCAGGCGTTGCCGTGGCTGCGGGAGGTGTTGCCGCGCCCGTGGCCTTCTGGTCCGTATTGGACGCCTGACTGCTGTCATCATCGTCATCGTCGTTACTGGCAGCAGGCTTCTTCGGTGCGATCTCATAACCGCAGATCGTACAGATCTCCGCCCGTTCTGTGGTGGCCGCGCCACCGGATGCATGCTTTTCCGTATTGCTGGTGATTCCACAGACACCACACTTATGCCAGTGTCCGGTCATATCGGACAGATATCCTTCTGCCCAGCTATGATCCGTCTTCGGAAGAACGATCTCTGTCGCTGTTATGCTCTTGCTTCCGTCTGCGGATGCAAAATACAGTCCGCAGACGTCGCAGGTCCAGTATTCGATGCTGCCCTCTGCCTGACAGGTGGGTTCCACCCGGTCGTGGCGGTTCAGCGGGCCGTGACCGGAGTTCCATGTCTTCGATACGGCGGGGCTTGCGTTATAATCATCGGTTTCCGCATAGCGGATCTGTGCAGTCACCTTCCCGTTGTGACCGACTCCGGTGGATTTGGTCTGCCCCCAGTCCGTTCCATCAAATCTGAACTCCACGTCAGTGCGATCTGTGGTGATCTGCGCCGCCAGATCGTTGCCGCTGACGGTAAAGGTCATGTCAAAGGCATCCGGATCCGGGGTATCCTCGCGGTCTGCTTTTGCGGTACGGGTGATAGTTATGCCAAACACAATATCATTATAATTTTTTGACCGTAACTGAACACTTACTATCGCATGCTCGCCAATATCATCCATGGTGTTTTCACCCAGAGTGAATAGCAATTTTCCCTCGGAATATTTGATGTCGGGATCTGCCGCCAAAACGTTCATGGAATTATCCAACATGATAACTTCCATCGTTGTCTCTCCCAGATCCTCGGGCAACCCCGGTATCTGCACCGCCTTCTCTCCTTTGGCCGCCCAACTGTATTTGAGATCCAAGTCTTGAATCTTCGGAGCAATTGCTTTACTGATTTCCAATTTTACCTGTGCCGTCAGCGTCTGATAGTATTCCGGATGCTCCGTAGGAATAAACGTTGCCGTGTAGGTCTCACTATCGCCAACATAAGGAACCTTGTCATCATCGCTCTGGATCTGCCAAGTTCCGTCGATGGGCTCGGTTCCCAGTTTTGCCGTCAGTCTTGTCACTTTGAGTTCTCTCAGCTTATTGCCATAGGCTCCTCTGGCGATGCCATCACCCTCTGCCGCAAGTGCTGCCGGGGCGATGTCAACGATCAGATTCTTCGTCTTCTCAGAGAAGAAAGAATTGTCATTTCCTTTGTAGACGAGGGTAAACGTGGTCTTACCTGCAGTCCGCGCCTTGTAAGTTGCGATGCCGTTTTGGATCTGCGCTGCGCTTACCACCGCAGTATCCCCGATCCGGATCTCAAAGCTACCATCCGTATCTTCCGCAGAGATGGTCTGTACGTCCGCCACAAAGTTTACCAGTGCCTTTACATTAAAAGTTATATCCTGTCCATAGGTGGGCGTAACGTCATCTGCTCTCTCAAACTGCAGACCGGTGGTGTACTTCACACCAACTGCATTATTTTCCCCAAGCGAAGGATAGTAGGCTATGCCATTCTCTTTGTCGTTGGCTTTCTTCGTCCAGATGGCCGGATCAAAGCCATTGTCTTTGAGTTCTTTGAAAAAGCTGGAAGAGGTCAGTTGCAGGGTAGAATGTCCCAAATCACAGTCATCTTTTACGTTACAAATATCTTTATTGAAATAACACTTCTCCGGGTTGGGATCACCACTATTTGATATTCCCGCAAGTTCTCCATTCCCTTTGACATTTCCTATGCTAATGCAATGGTCAATAGTTCCGCCCATACCACAGATTCCTGCCGCAGAATCCTTTCCCTGCACGTCTCCTTCAAAAAAGCACTGGGAAATCATAGTGTATTGTCCACCCACGCCGCTGATTCCGCCTACCATAGACCCTTTTACCGTTCCGGTAAAGGAGCAGCCATAAATTTCGCCCGCAGACAAATTTCCACAAATTCCTCCTGTTTCACAATAACTCGAAACAATGTCTCCGTTGGCAGCCAACAGCATTACCTTACCGCTTTCGCTGAGCTGGTTTTGCGTGTAGCCAATCTGGGCAAACAAACCAGAACTATAAACATCATTTTCTTTTGTCATATCCACATGGCTTATCGTATGTCCGTCTCCACTGAATTTTCCTATGTATGGAGTTCCGGGATCTCCAATAGATCTGAGTTCCACTCGGCTCACATCAATATTGTTTTTTAATACATAGTTTTCGTTACAGTTTGCCGTATCCTGCCCGATGGCTGCGAATTCCTCCGCCGTGGTGATCAGGGTATAGATATCCCAGTCGTCGCCATTCGCTGTAACATAGTTGTAAACCGGTACGGAAGCAGTCTTCGTCTCTCCGATCTCTGCCACCTTTTTCAGATTGATGTAAGTCCCTGGGGCTGTACCAAATCTACTTCCTGTACCTGTAGCCACTGCAGTGCTGGTATCGACACTGCCCTCTTTCCAGCTTGTAGAATCTAACCCCTCCGGAAGTGCACCGCAAAGCTGCCCTGCCGTTAGTGCTGTTCCAGCGTCAAAGCCTCCGGTAATTGCATCCATATTGTAATAACAATTTGAAATATGCCCCGTACTTTTAGAATCAGTGCTACCTACAATTCCGCCAAAAGATTCTCCCCCACTGACTTTCCCCAGATTTACACATGCAGTAATACTCGCAGACGCAGTGGTATCATCAAAGATGCCAAATATTCCACCACAGGCACTTTGATAAGCTTTATCTATAATCGTTATCTCACCGGTATTCAGGCAATTCTCAGCAATACCACCCATCCCGGCAATACCACCAACTCTCACTCGCCCTGTTACCTTACTGCTATTGTAACATTGCGAGACTTTACCAACCGAATATCCTCCAATCTTACCGCAAATACCGCCAACATCTGTTTTGCCGTTTATTGTATTTCCAATACTCCGACAGTTCTCAATATTTATTCCTTCTGCGTATCCCACGATAGCCCCAACAAAGTTTATTCCACAAATAACAGAATCTTTAACCGTAATATTTTTTATGGCACTATCAACATTAAATTTTATGCATTCTCCAAACAAGCCGACACGATCTAATTCACCACTTATCTGCATTCCCGTCACAGTATGGTTATTGCCGTTAAAATTCCCTTTAAAAGGATTACTATGGTTTCCTATTGGTGTCCATTCCTTATTAGCCAAATCAATATCCGCAGTCAACACAATGTATTTATACAAATAAGCCTCTCCTTCATTCACAGTTTTTGCAAAATACGCAAGCTGTGCCGCTGTCTCGATTTGAAATGGATTATCCTGTGTCCCATCTCCCTCGGCAAACCCACCTGCAATCGTTTTACCATCCCAGGTATCTACTGTTTCCCCCTCCGCTCTCGCACTCACCGGCACAGCGATCCACGCCAGTGCCGCCAGTGCCAGCAGGGCCAGTCTCATCTTCATGCTCCATGCTTTTGTATTTTTCTTCATAACCCTCATGCCTTTCTATATCCTGCAAAATTTCAAATATTTCCCAACCCTTTGCAGATGTAAAATCCAATTTTGTTTTTATACTACCCGTATCATTTATTATACCGAAAAATCAATAGTAACGTCAATATTTTCCATACGATTCGTCTCATATTTTTATAAAATTTTGTCAAACAAGTGCGCCCACCGCAAAATCGAGCAGGCTGGCTCATCGTAAGCACAAAAAAGGAGCCACCGGATCTCTCCGGTCACTCCTCGTTGCCTTCTCTGAAAAATATATCCAGTTTTCCAAGACATTTGATCAATGTCTGCATTTCTTCCTCGTCCAGATCCCGAATGATCGTATGGATCATTTTCCTGTGGAAATCTCTATGATGGAAAAAGGCTTTCCGTCCCTTCTCTGTCAGGGTCACCAGCACCACACGTTTGTCCTGTGTGCTGCGGTTACGCTCCAGGTAGCCTTTTTTCGAAAGGCCGTTCATATTCGTGGTCAGGGTTCCCACGGTGACGTGAAGTTCCCCCGCGATCCGGGACATACTCTTTGGTTCCTCGATGCCGATAGCCTCCAGAATGTGCATATCATTATTCGTAATATCCTTGAATTCTTCTGTTATGACCGCCTTTGCCTCTGCATCCATCACGTTATGGAACAGGTTCACCAGCAGTTCATTCAGCACCCGGTTGTTGCTCTTCTCCATAGTGTCCTCTACGATATCTGAAACATCTCTGTCGTATGTCCGAGATTTTTCGAAGCAGTCTTCCTGCGCTCCGAATCATTTTCAGTATATCGTCTACCAGGTCATCACGCAAGCCCCAATCGTAAGTCCGGCGCCGAATCCCGCCAGAACGATACGATCGCCGCGGTGCAGCTTTCCCTGCTTGTACAGTTCATCCAGAAGCACCGGAATGGAAGCTGAGGACAGATTGCCTACCCTCTCCAGATTTGTAGGAAATTTTTCACGATCCGCATGAAGGCGTTTCGCCACTGCATCAATGATACGTGCGTTGGCCTGATGTAATACGAACAGGTCAATATCCGGCACAACAAGTCCGGCATCTGCCAATGCTTCCTCGATACACTGCGGCACCCGTCTGGTAGCGAACCGGTACACTTCCTGTCCATCCATCTGAATATAAGGTTCTCTGTCATCCGTCTGCTGTTTTTGATCCGTTTTTGCCGCTGAAGTCCTTGCATATGGGGTTGTCAGTTCTCTCGCTCCGCATTGCAGGACTCCGCCACCGGTGCCGTCGGAGTGCAGTGCCCGGCCCAGAATTCCTGCTACCGGTATCCGTTTCTCCTCCGCCGTCTCCTGCATCCCTTTCTCTGTCTCCGGCAAAGCGTTACTGTATTCCACCGCCCGAGACTCCGTCCTGCATCGCTCCACAACTACCGCCCCGGCGCCGTCTCCGAACAGAATACAGCTGCCCCGGTCCTTCCAATCCACCAGTTTAGACAGTACCTCACTGCCGATGACCAGCGCATTTTCCGCAAGTCCCGTCCGCAGATAGGCATCCGCGGTATTCAGTGCAAACAAAAATCCGGAACAGGCCGCATTCACATCAAAAGCCAGTGCATTCACTGCGCCGATGTCCGCCTGCACCTGACAGGCGCAACAGGGCAGATACTGCTCCGGAGAGCAGGTTGCCACCAGAATCAGGTCGATCTCTTCCGCTCTTTTTCCTGCCTGTTCGAGTGCTTTACGGGCAGCTTCTGACGCAAGTGTCACAACCGTTTCGCCAACTGACACATGTCGTTCCGCAATACCGGTTCTCTCCCGGATCCATTCATCCGAGGTTTCCACCAGCTGTTCCAATTCTTTATTTGTAACGATCCTTCCCGGAAGTGCACTTCCGGTTCCGGTGATTCTTATGGTTCTCACGCCATTTCCTCCATGATATCCACTGTTCTTTCTATTTTCTGCGCCCGCCAGGCATTGCTGCCGCAGAACAGCAGTCCGTTATCCACATCTCCCATTGCCGCATTGATCAATGCTCTGGTGATGCAATACGGTGCTGTCTTCGGATCGCAGGTCTTAATGCAATGTCTGCATCCGGTCATAAACCGTTCCCCGGCCGCCACCTTTTCCAGAAAAGCATTCTGTATAGCTCTGCCCGGCATTCCCACCGGGCTTTTCACAATGACAATGTCTTCTTTCTGCGCCCGGAGATACTCCTGCTTGTACGCCTCCGCCGCATCACATTCCTCTGTGGTCACGAAACGGGTTCCCATCTGTACCCCTGCAGCCCCCAGGGACAGGCAATGCTCCAGATCCCTCCGGTCATAAATACCGCCTGCAGCGATCAGTGGAATTTCCAGTTCTGCTGCCTGCCGGATCATTGCCGTAAGTTCTCTCTCATAGTTCTCCGGTGTGTAAGCATCCAGTTCTTCCCGCTTAAAGCCCAGATGTCCTCCTGCCAACGGTCCCTCTGCCACGAGAAAGTCCGGCTTTCTGTCGTATTTTTTCATCCAGTATTTCGTGACGACCGACAGGGCACGGGGGCTCGACACGATCGGAGCCAGCATCGTCCGGTGGCTGCGCCCGGGCATTCCGTTTTCCGTCTCTGCCACGACTCCGGGCAGATCCAGCGGCAGTCCCGCACCGGAGATAATGCAGTCGGTACCTGCCAGCACTGCTGCCCTGACATAATCCTCGTAACGCTGCGTTGCCACCATGATGTTGACACCGACGATACCGCCTCTTGCGGTCTGTCTTGCTTTTTCTATTTCTTTTCCGATAGTACGCAGATTACAGGCGATGGGATCTCTGTCAAAATCCGGCTCCCGGAAACCGATCTGGGCAGTAGAAATGATGCCGATCCCACCGGCAGCTGCCACTGCTCCGGCCAGCCCGGACAGACTGATTCCCACACCCATGCCTCCCTGGATCACGGGAATATCTGCATGTAATTCCCCCAGGATCATTTTTCCGTGCTTCATCCCACATCACCTCTCGTTACCGCTTTAATACTTGCGGAACCTTTCATAACGTTCCTCTGCGATCTGTTCACCGGTCATGCCGGTGTATTTTTGCAGAAATTCCTTGATATGTTCCTTGAGATAACCGCCGATGGCTTCCACGGTACTCTGGTCTGCTCCGCCGTATTCCGGTACGATCCGCTCAATGACACCAAGCCGTTTCAGATCTTCCGAAGTGATGTTCATGACTTCACTGGCTTCTCTGGCTCTGTCGGCATCCTTCCATAATATAGAAGCAAAGCCTTCGGGAGACAGGATCGAGTATGTGGCATTTTCCATCATCCATACCTCATTGCCTACCGCCGTAGCCAATGCTCCGCCGCTGCCGCCTTCTCCGATGAGAATGCACAATACCGGCACCTTTAAAGCTGACATCTCCAGCAGATTCCGGGCAATGGCTTCGCCCTGGCCTCTCTCCTCTGCCTCCACGCCACAGAAGGCTCCCGGCGTATTCACAAAGCTGATAATGGGTCTGTTGAATTTCTCCGCCTGTTTCATCAGGCGCAGTGCCTTACGATATCCCTCCGGCATGGGCATACCGTAATTGCGTCTGGCACACTCCGCAAAATCCTTGCCCTTCACATCTGCCAGCACTGTCACCGGCTGCCCGTCCAGGAATGCCACTGCACCTACCAGTGCTTTATCATCCCCATAATAACGGTCTCCGTGAGCCTCCACTACATAATCGAAAATGTAGGGAATATAATCGGTCGCTGCCGGCCTGTCCACTCTCCGGACGGTCTTGACCTTTTCCCATGCCGTTCTGGGGAGTGTCAGGAATGACCGCTCCTTCACAATCTCCGTAGGTTCAAAATGGAAGTCAATATTTTTCTTAAAATCCGCATAATTCCCCTCACTGCACCGATGCGTCGTGATCAGGAAATATAAGGTCTTCTTCAGATTCTCCCGGCGGACGATACCGTCCACAAAACCATGCTCCTGCAAAAATTCCGCTGTCTGGAAGCCATCAGGGAGGCGCTGTCCCAGAGTCTGCTTAATAACTCTCGGTCCTGCGAAGCCGATCAAGGCTCCCGGTTCCGCCATGATCACATCTCCCAGCATAGCAAAACTGGCCGTTACACCACCTGTGGTGGGATCTGTCAAGATCGTCGCATAGAGAAGTCCTGCTTCTCCATGCCGTTTGATCGCTGCGGAGGTTTTTGCCATCTGCATCAGTGACACGATTCCCTCCTGCATTCTCGCACCGCCGGAACAGCAGAACAAAAATACCGGTAGTTTCCGTTCCGTAGCTTTCTCTATAGCCCGGGTGACTTTCTCGCCGACCACATGACCCATACTGCCCATCATAAATTTGGATTCGCAGATGCCGATCACAGCCTTTTCCCCGTAGATCTCGCATTCACCTACGGTCACAGCTTCTTTTACGCCGGATTTTTCCCTGGCCTCCGACAGCTTTTCTTCATAGCCCTCATATTTCAATGGATTGCTCTCTTCTATCTCCTCGAACCAGGGCTGAAAGCTTTTCCGGTCTGCCACCATGCGGATCCGGTTGTGGGTCTTCACCCGGAAATAATAACCACACTCATAGCAGACATATTTATTTTTCGCTGCCCGGTCTCTGTTTATCATTTTCTTACATTTCGGGCATTTGATCTCTGTTTCTGTATCTACACTTCCCATACCTGCACCTCTTATTCTGCGTCACTTTTATCTCTCTGTCCCGCTCATAAAAAATCACTTCCGCAGATTATTCTTATTTTAACGCAAAGGTAAGCTCTGCTTTCGCCGCCAGTTTTCCGTTTACCTTGGCGATCGCTTCCCCGACACCCACCGGTCCCTTACTGCGGATAATGGTGGTCTCCAGCTCCAAGGTGTCTCCGGGGCGCACCATCTGTTTGAATTTTGCCTTGTCGATCCCTGCAAAATAAGCGGTCTTGCCACGATGCTCCGGCAGAGACAGAATTGCTACAGCCCCTGTCTGTGCCAGTGCTTCCATGATCAACACGCCCGGCATCACCGGATTCCCCGGAAAATGCCCGGCAAAATACGGTTCGTTAAAGGTCACATTTTTGCGTCCCACTGCCCGAACACCGGGCTCCAGCTCCTCGATAGTATCGATCAGCAGAAAGGGATGTCTGTGGGGCAAAATCTCCATGATTTCCTGGGTGTTATAAACTGACATTGTTCCTCCGTTCCGCGAATGCTGTCGTATCAACTACTTCCTCGCATTCTGCAATCGTCCTCGTTGATGCTCTGCCTTCTATCCTGTGTCTTGAACATCTGCTGCGGTTATTCTGTGTACTTCTTCAACAACAGACTCGCATTATGTCCGCCGAAGCCCAACGAATTGGTCAATGCATAGGGCACCTCTTCTTTGTAGCTGTCCCGGCAGTAATTCAGATCAAGTTCCTCCTCCGTCTCACGCAGTCCCACGGTGCGGTGGATATAGCCTTCCTGAATTTCTTTTACGCAGGTGACAAACTCCACTGCACCTGCTGCTCCTAAAAGATGTCCCACCATGGATTTGGTGGAATTGATCTTCAGGTCATATGCATGTTCTCCAAATGCCAGCTTGATCGCTCTGGTCTCGAACAGGTCATTATGATGGGTGCTGGTTCCATGGGCATTGATATAGGTAAGCTCTTCCGGTGCCACCCCGCCGTCTTTTAAGGCATTCAGCATGGCGGTGGCTGCTCCGCTGCCATCCTCCGCAGGGGATGTAATATGATAAGCATCCGAAGAACAGCCGTAGCCGGTCAGTTCCGCATAGATCTTCGCCCCGCGCCTCTTTGCATGCTCCAGCTCTTCCAGTACCACGATAGCGGAACCCTCTCCCATGACGAAGCCGTTTCTCTCCTTGTCAAAAGGAATGGATGCCCGTTCCGGATCCTCACTAAATGACAGCGCTGTCAGTGCTGAAAATCCGGCAATTCCGATGGGGGTAATGGAGCTTTCCGTTCCTCCCGCTATCATTACATCCGCATCACCGTACTGGATCGTACGGTATGCTTCTCCGATGGAATGTGTACCGGTTGCGCAGGCAGTAACCACATTCAGGCTCTTGCCCTTCAGCCCATAGGCAATGCTGACATTGCCTGCTGCCATATTAGAGATCATCAGAGGCACCAGCATGGGGCCTACCCTGCCGGGGCCTTTTTCCTTCAGGCGGTCATATTCCCGCTCCATGGCCTGTAAACTTCCGATACCGCTTCCCACACTGCAGCCCACCATATAAGGATCTTCCTGTTCCATGTCGAGACCAGCATCCGAGATGGCCTGTCCGGCAGCCGCCACAGCAAACTGGCAGAACTGCTCCATTCTGCGGGCGGATTTTTTGTCCATATATTGTGCGGGATCAAAATCCTTCACTTCCGCCGCCAGCTTACAACGGTAATCCGCAGTATCAAAATAGGTGATAGGACCGAATCCGGTCTTGCCCTCTTTGATACCATTCCAGAATTCCTCTACGCTGTTTCCAATCGGAGTGATAGCTCCCATGCCTGTTACTACAACTCTTCTATTTTTACCCATACGTGATATACTCCCTCGCATCCTGACTTATTTTCTATCCTGCTGTACTGTTAGCGGACATATTTTCTATTCTGCTTTCCTGTTGCCGGAGGTATTTTTTACATTGCCATACCGCCGTCCACGCACAGCACCTGGCCGGTAATATAGTCCGAGGCATCTCCTGCCAGGAACAGAACCGCCTGTGCAACATCCTCCGGTCTTCCCATTTTCTTAAGCGGGATCTGTCCAACCGCATTATCCTGTACCGCCTCCGGAAGCTTATCTGTCATATCTGTCCGGATAAATCCGGGTGCCACGGCATTCACACAGACATTCCTGGATGCCAGTTCTCTCGCTACACTTTTCGTCAGACCGATCAGTCCCGCTTTGGAGGCAGAATAATTAGCCTGCCCTGCATTTCCGGCGATGCCACTGACAGAAGAGATATTGATGATTTTCCCATATCTCTGCTTCATAAAGGTCTTCGTCAGATGCCGGATCATGTGAAATGCGCCTTTCAGGTTCGTATCCAGGACTGCATTGAATTCTTCTTCCGTCATCCGCACGATCAGATTGTCCCGTGTGATCCCGGCGTTATTGACAAGGATGTCAACTCTGCCGTATTTCTCTGTTACTGCCTTTACAAAGGCTTCACTCTCTGTAAAATCTGCAACATTGCATTTCACAGCCTCCGCCATGCCGCCTTGGCTTCGGATGTCCTCCGCCACTGCTTCCGCCGCCTCTGCAGAGCCGTTATAATTAATGATCACCGTGGCTCCTTCTGCTGCCAGTGCCTGTGCCACTGCTTTTCCGATGCCTCGTGAGGCCCCTGTGACAATAGCAACTCGTCCTGTCAGACTTTTTCCTGTCAACATGCCAGCTCCTCCATCACCCGGTCCAGATCCTCCGGTTTCTCGATATTGTATACTTTGACATTTCTGTCAATTTTCCGTACGAAGCTGCTGAGTGTCTTCCCCGGACCGATCTCTATGAAAGTATCCACACCATCTGCGATCATCCGCTCTACGCTCTGAGTGAAATGAACGGGACTGGATACCTGTTGTTTCAGCAGTTCCGCAACCTGTGACGCATCTGTCACATAATCCGCTGTAACGTTGGACACATAAGGAATCCAAGGGGTTGACAGCTTGACGCTTTTCAATTCTTCTGCCAGCTGTTCTCCTGCATTTTTTAACAGGGCTGAATGGAACGGTCCGCTGACCTTTAAGGGTACACAGCGTTTTGCGCCTGCTTCCTTCAGCGCTTCCGATGCTGCCTCTACTGCATCTGCCTCCCCGGTGATCACGATCTGTCCCGGGCAATTATAATTTGCTACGGAGACGACTTTACCGGTTTCTTTTGCTGTCCGTTCGCAGATTGCTGCCACAGCATCTCCGTCCAGTCCCAATACTGCTGTCATGGCTCCGCCTTCCGGATAGGCCTCCTGCATATAGATACCACGCATCCGGATGATACGGAACAGATCCGGCAGCTCCATCACACCGGCTGCAGCCAGTGCCCCATATTCTCCAAGGCTTAATCCTGCTGCCATCTCTGCTTTCAGACCCTTTGCCTCCAATACTTTCAGAATAGCCACTTCCATGGTCAGCATGGCGATCTGCGTATATTCTGTAATGTTGATATAAGGATTTTCCTCAAAAGTCAGCTGCTCCATAGAGTACGGATGTCCACTATCCGCCTGTGCTTCCCGCTTATCCTGCCAATACAGATTCTGGAGCACCTTGTCTGCCAGCTTCCATACCGCCTGTGCTTCCGGGTAAGTATCATAGAACTCCTTGCCCATTCCTATGTACTGGGAGCCCTGTCCCGGGAATAAATATGCGATCCTGCTCATTTTGTCCTCTCCTAATTACTATGTGATGCTATTGTTCTCCTCGGTTACAGCACATTTTTATAATGCGCCGTTTTCCATATAACTACGCCGCCTGTCGCTGTTCGAAATCTGTTGTCAGCGGTTACCTGTCGCTATATTTTTTTATGCTGTCCTTGTGCCGCTATGCACTCCTGCGCCTGCTGCACTGTTTCTTCAATAATCTCACGGCAGGTCTGTTCTCTGCGGATCAAGCCTGCAATCTGTCCCGCCATCAGTGTTCCGTTTACGGTATCTCCGTCCTGCACTGCCTTCCTGAGAGATCCCAGCGTCAGCTTTTCCAGTTCCATGAAATCGGCATTCTCTTTTTCCAGCTTCAGATACTCCCTGGTCATCTGATTACGTAAAGAACGCACCGGATGTCCGGTAGACATTCCCGTCACCACGGAATCGATATCCTTTGCCTTGATGATCTGATTCTTGTAATTTTCATGGACAATGGATTCCTTGGATGCTACGAACCGGGTACCCATCTGGATTCCCTCTGCCCCCAGCATGAAGGCCGCCGCCATGCCTCTGCCATCGGCGATACCTCCGGCTGCGATCACCGGAATCGATACCGCATCCACCACCTGAGGAACCAGCGCCATGGTCGTGGTGGAACCGATATGTCCGCCGCTCTCCATGCCTTCCGCCACTACGACGTCTGCGCCGGCCCGTTCCATCATCTTCGCCATAGCCACACTGGCCACCACCGGAATGACTTTCACTCCGGCATTCTTCCACAGCTCCATGAATTTTCCCGGGTTTCCAGCACCAGTCGTTACCGCTTTTACCCCTTCTTCCACGACGATCTTCGCTACATCCTCCGCATTGGGATTGAGCAGCATGATATTCACGCCGAAGGGTTTGTCAGTCAGTTCTTTGCATTTACGGATTTCCTCCCGGACAACCTCAGGCGGAGCGGAAGCGGCACCGATGATGCCTAAGCCTCCGGCATTCGATACCGCTGCCGCCAGCTTATGTTCTGCCACCCAGGCCATACCGCCCTGGAAAACGGGATATTCTATTTGTAGAAGTTCCGTGATCTTTGTTTTCATTGTCTTTCTGATCCTTCTCGTCATTCTGCGTTATATTACATATTCTGATGTCGGGGTCAAAAGCCCCCGAATTTGATGCCTGCGGATTCTTGCATTCAGTCAGATATGCCGTTCTTACGCATGCTCCTGAATATATCTGATAACATCACCTACTGTTGCCATATTTTCCAATTCCTCGGAAGGAATGGACACACCATATTCCTCTTCAAACGCCATTACCAGTTCAAACAGATCCAGGGAGTCCACTTCCAGATCCTCCTTGAAACGGGTCGCCTCCGTGATTTCTACATTCTCCTGGTTTAACTGTTCTCTGATGATAGCTGCTACTTTCTCTAACATGTTTTTGCTCTCCTTATGCATTCTTTTTTAATATTCTGTCTTTGCCGCTTTGTTCTCTTCGGCACAATTGCTTTGGCTTCGCTATATCGTACAGCATTGCCCTGCGAATACTTTGATTATCAAAGTATTTATTTGCAATATACTACTTAGATGTTGTTCTGTCAACATCTTTTTTTATAACTACCGCTTTCAACCTTATTATCACGTAGGCAGTAACAATCTCATTACAAAAGGTTTTTTCGTTTCTCCCCTTGCCAAACCGGCATTTTTCAGATAAAATAATCTACGTTGTAATCTTTTGGAGACGTATCGAAGTGGTCATAACGGGGCGCACTCGAAATGCGTTAGCCCTTTTCGGGCACGTGGGTTCAAATCCCACCGTCTCCGCGCATAAATAAAGCCGGTAATCTGCGAAAACAGACTATCGGCTTTTGTATTTTAGAAAAATGTGATTATTGGTATTTGATTTTTTCAGAAAAATGTGCAAAACAGTTGTTTATTTTTCAGAAAAATGTGTTATGCTATTATTATTCCCGAAAAGGACGGTGTATTTATGAAGCGAAATGCAATGCAATCCCTGATAAACTGGAAAAACGACCCGGAACGAAAGCCTCTGATTTTGCGAGGTGCCAGACAGGTGGGTAAAACCTGGCTGATGAAGGAATTCGGACAGACCTGCTATGCTAATTATGTCTATTTCAACTTCGATGAAGAGGATGAATTAAAATCCATTTTTCAGGCGAACAAAAACCCCCACCGCATTATCGAATTGTTGTCCATGATAAGCGGTGAAAAAATCCAACCCGGTGAGACTCTGATCCTTTTTGATGAGATCCAGGAATGTCCCGAGGCCTTAAACACTCTGAAATACTTTAAAGAAAAAGCGAACGAATACCATGTGGTTTCCGCCGGAAGTCTGTTGGGAACCATTTTAGCCCAGCCAAAATCTTATCCGGTAGGCATGGTAAATCTACTCGATATTTTCCCACTGACTTTTGACGAATTTCTCGAAGCTACGGATCCTGCCCTATATACCTATTATGACAGCATTCAAAAAGAGCAAACGATCGAAGAGATTTTTCACTCTCGTCTATCTGAAGCATGCAATTATTATTTTATCATCGGAGGAATGCCGGAGTGCGTATCCTCCTGGATCAAATACAAGGATCCGGCAAGAATCTCCCAGATACAACGGGAGTTAATCGAAATATATGAAAATGACTTTTCAAAGCATAACGGGAAGATCAACAGTGGTCGTATTCTTCTAGTATTCCGCAGTATCGTTGCTCAGCTTGCAAAGCCAAACGAGAAATTTATGTATGGTGCTGTCCGCGAAGGAGGAAGGGCAAGAGATTTTGAAGAAGCTATCGAATGGCTGGTCTCGGCAGGAATGCTCAATCGCGTATATAATGTCTCCAAAATGGAGCATCCACTTTCAGCCTTCGACAAGCTGGATCAGTTTAAACTATTTGTCTTTGATACCGGGCTGCTTAAGCATATGGCCGGTATCGACAACAGTGCCATTCTGTTAAAATCAAGCTACCAGTTCAAAGGAGCATTAACGGAAAATTATATTTTACAGCAGTTGCAGGGACAATTTGAAATCGCTCCCCGGTACTACTCTGATAAAAACAGCGAGATTGACTTTGTGCTTCAAAACGGAACCGATATCATTCCGGTGGAAGTGAAAGCCGGGGAAGATAAATCCGCTCCCTCTTTCAAAAGATATGTTGCAGAAAATCACCCTGCTGCAGCCTTACGTTTTTCCAAACGCGGCTACCGGAAGGATGGTGACATCACCAATCTTCCACTGTATCTTGTATGTAAGACCAGAGATTTACTATAAATATATTTTTCTAAAATAGATCAGACATTTTTCAGCATTTCCTGCATAACCGGGTAAATCTGCTCCGCCATGCGCAGGAAACCCAGAGTATTCGGGTGGCAGCCGTCGACGGTGCATTCAGGGCGTCCGATCTTGCCGAAGAGCTCATGTCCGTCGACAAACCAAATCTTCTCATCGCCTCTGCGTTTCGCCGCCTCGTAGGTAGCGTGGACGACATCTCTACGGCAGATGCTGTCCTCTGGCTCCGCATCGGTATCGGGACGGCTGAGGAAGAGCACCGGAACATCAGGATGCGCTTTCCGGATGATCTCAAAAAACGGTGCATGGGTCTCCGCCAGATGCTCCGGACTCGGCGAATTGTGATCATAATCCATGACAAAGAGACTCATCTCGGGAAATCCCGCAAGATATTCCGCGAAATCCTCTTCGCCTCGTGCGCTGCCGGAAAAACCCATGTTACGGTAGTCCGCATCCAGCCATCTGCTGACGATACTGGTGTAAGCATTTCCGGGTCGGGGTGCGCATCCGCCCTCTGTAATCGAGGAACCGTAAAATACGATCGGCTTTTCCACGGTATACTCGGGTGCTTCCCATAGCTTCGCGCTCTCCTCGATGCCGATCTGCATCTCAAGGAGATGATCATTTCTCGGCAGATTGATCGTTACGAGTACCTCCTCTCCCGTGAGGTCAAAAGTCTTCTCCACTGTAATCTCGCCCTCGATATGGATCTTTGGCGCGATGTAACCGAGATATGTCGCCTCTGTGCCCTTTCCGAGATAAATATCTGCGCCCGCCGAGCCGGACAGCGGAATATTGATATCCTCTTTCGTACCCGCAAGAGTCATTTTTACATATAATTTCTTTGCATCCGTCTGAAAGCGGACTCTGCCGCCGACAGCTCTTCTTCCGAGGTAGCCGTACTGTGGGAAGCGCTCCAGTGCCTCTTCGGGCAGCCTGAAAAAATGTCTTTTCTCACTGTCTGCCACAGCGAGACCGTAGATTTTCAACGGTTTCTCCGTGATATCATATAATTTCATCATGTCTTTTTCCTCTCATCCACTCAATAGCATCATTCGCTAAGGTTTAATGCTGGCTCCGGCGGAACTGCCCCGGTGTCATGCCGTATTTTTTCTTAAAGCTGGTCGTAAAATAGGATGCATTGCTGTAGCCGACAAGCTCACAGATCTCCTGTATGCTGAGGTTCTCCCGCTCGAGGAGTAGTTCTCTCGCCCGCTCGATGCGGAGCGCCACCAGATAGTCAGGAAAGGTGCAGCCGCATTTTTCATGGAAGAGGCGGCTGAAATAGGACGGTGTAATATGATATTTGTCCGCAAGATACTGGGCACTGATATTCGGATCGCCATAATTGCTCTGCAAATACGCTATCGCCTTCTCCACAACGTCCTCTCTGCCCGTCTGCCGATTCCGCTCGAGGATCAGCCAGATTTCTTCTGCCATCCGGAAAAACCAGTCCTCCGCATCGTCCATATATTCATAGGATGCCAGTTGTCCCGCCAGTACCTCGTAATCCTTCTTCGTCAACGGTTCAAAACGGTATTGCAACGAATTCCGGTAGGTCTGCATCTGCCCAGCGATCTCCATCAGTGCATCCTGCGCTTTCTGGATCGATAGCTTTTTGAGTTCCCCGACAATCCTGCGGTACTCCGCTGAAAAGCCTGTCCGATCACTCTGCCGGAGTCTCTGGATCAATTCTTCTGATGACGGTGCCTGTTCCCCATTTAACGCCCTCTGCGCCATCTCTCCTTCCGTAACCACCGCACCCATACCATAGATAAAACGGTATGCTGTCGCTGCCCGCGCCATCTGATACATGAGATTTAACTCCGCAAATCCCTCTGTTTCGCCCTTTTCTCCACTGATTCCCACATCCATGCCGATATGGATCAGCTCTCCGGTGACTTCAAGGATATGCTGCGACGCCACCGTCACACGTTCCTCCGTTACGCTCTCCTCACTGAACAGAATCACCGCGATAAACTCACGGTCTACCGGCAAAACGAGGACGTTGCCCAACTCACGGAGCGTCTGCTCGACGATCGTCTTGATCGTCTCCATCTCAAAAGCGATCGCTTCTTCCGTGTTATTACTGTGCAGATCCTGGATATCGCTGAGGCGCATGACCACGACACGAATCCGGACACCCGGCTTGGCGTAAATCTCTTCCACCCACTCCGGCAATTTTGCGGTTTTCTCTCTGCTGATTAGATAAGCTGCAAGATCCTCCTGCTCTTTGCGCAGGTTGATATGGTTCAGTCTCTGCACCATCGTCTGATAGGTCTGGGCGATGCTGTACAGCTCCGTATTCTCCAGCTGTCTCGCCATTGCCTCGGAGGGCAATCCCTCCTCGCTGGCAGTCCGCACCATCTCGCCGATCGGATTGTATACACGATTCGACATCAGCAGCGCGAGAAGTAGTACGATGATCGCCACAAGCAGACCAATTCCCAAAAAGAGGAAGCCGACCCGGGTCATCGATCCGGTGAGATGTCGGTAGGAAATCAGCCATACCAGCGTAAATTCGTCATCAATCTCCGTAGCTACGGACAGGAATCTCCCCTGCGCCGTGCGCACAATCTCGGCGGACGTCTCGGTCAGATTTCTGTTTTTCCACAGAATATCCTCCAGACGTTCCCCGACCCGGTACATCTCCCGCGTTCCCTGCTCATAAACGATATTCCCGTCCCTGTCGATCAGCAGGAACTGTTCCTCCTCCGTCTTCGGCAGGGTTGAGGTCATGATCTTGTCGAGATCCATGTTGACTTGGATGCCGCTGCGTTTGCCCCCAGTGGTGGGATCCATCGATCCGCTAGTCAGGCAGAGGAGGTTCTGGCTCTTTCCATAGATATCCAGATATGGAATGACCGCACTCTCGTGAAACGTGCTCATCTGGAAAATATCCAGCATCCGCGCATCCCCGTTCTGGTCGATGGGATAGGAGGGATTTGTGCTTTTGATCAGATAATCGTCCTCGAGCCAGACATAGACGGAGTGAATCATCGGATTCACAGAAACAAGATTCGTAACCTCCTGCGCCGCGATCCCCGCGGTGTTGTCCCATGTAAATGTATTCCGGTTGATCAGCTTGCGGATATAGACGTCATTTTCGAGCACTGTTACCACATTCTCCATGGATTTGCCGTAATTCTGCAATACCAGTACATAGGTATCCATCCGGCTCTCGTAATCACTCTCCTGTTGCTGGATCTGCGACACACGGAACCACCCAAAGCCGAGAATACACGACAGCAGAATGCAGACTGCTGCCAGTCCGAAGCACACCGCAAATATTCTCCTCAGAATGATCTTTCCTCTGTATTTCTGAACTATCTTCATCCGAATTTTTACTCTCCATCTGAATCTTTTGTTACACTTATTCTATCTGCTCCGCCGCCCAGAAGCCTTTTAATTTTACAAACGGCGGTTCCGAAGTGCTTACCAGCCGGGCACTCATCCGATTACCCTTCCACGCAAAGTCCATCGCAACGTGCCCTTCCTCCTCATCAATAAGAAAGCTATGAAATACAAAATGTCCCAACATCCACTGTCCACGGCACATGCAGGTATAGTCTGTCTCCGGGAACTTCTGGTATTCCCATGTGTCGTCACCATAATACCACTCGTAGGTTTTCTCTGCTGACACAAGTATTATGATACGTTGCTCCCAGTCAAAGACAACCGTCTCCCAACCACTGGAATCGCAGGCTGCTCCCGCTTTGTCCTGCATTCCATAAAAGTGCCAGTGCTCTACACCGCGCCGTCTCTCTCCGGCTGGCAGTTTTTGTGTATTTGTATATTCCGGCATTCCTGTCACCGCAGGATATACCGTATCATAAAAGCAGTCATAGATCATCTGCAGTCCCGCCGGATTCCCGATCGTATCTGCCATCGTAAGGAATACAAGATCCCGTTCGGGGTAACAGAGCGCCAGCTGACCGCCCATTCCATAGAATGCAAAACCATCATAACGGGTCTTCCACATCATAAAACCGTAACCCAGCTGCTCGTCAAACGTCGGCTGAAGATTCGTCGGCACCTGACAAGCGGTCGCCTCCCGCAGGAAATCCGCCGGAATCAGCTGCTCACCGTCCAAAACACCGCCGCGGCAGCATAACATGGCAATCCCCGCAAGGTCACTCAGCTTGCTCACAAGACCGCTGCCGCCCTGGCTAACACCATAGGGATCCTTGAGAATATAGGCTTCCTCGGAGAATCCGACCCTGCGAAGCACCTTTTTCCGCAGATAGTCCAACATATCCATACCTGTCAGCTTCTCCACCAGCGCCGCCAGCACATGGGACGCCGATGTGTCGTAATTGAACACCGTTCCCGGCACATGATCCGGTGTCACCCGGAAAAAGGACTCCACCCAGTCACCGTCATAGCGTTTAAAGGTCGTGGATTCATAACAGGTACGCATCGTAAGTAAATCCCGGATCGTCATTTCTTCGCACCATGGATGTGCGCCACCCTCCGGCAGCTTTTCCGGAAAATACGTACAGATCCGATCGTCTAAGCCAAGCTTGCCCTCCGCTGCCAGCAGTCCCGTCGCCAGCGAGGTGAAGCTCTTCGTAATCGAATACATCCGGTGCAGGCTGTCCCTATGAAAAGACTCCCAGTAATGTTCGCCGATCAACTCCCCCCGATAAAGGATCTGATAGCCGTGCATATTTAACCGCAGGCTTTCCATCCGCTGCTCCATGCTCCGGACTGCGTTCTGCCATTTATTGTTCATCCCGAAATCTCCTCATAATCTTTATTATCTATTTTAATCATCTCTATTTTAAGAAAAAAAGCTGCCTGTTGCAAGAACAGGCAGCCCGAAAATCATTTATTAGCCAGAAATTCGTCGTACTGCTTCCGGATCTCTGCTACATAGGTATCCCAGCCTGCTGCCTTCAGTGCAGATCTCAGTTCGTCGATATTGGAGTCATAGTCCTTCAGACCTGCCAGCATGGGCTTTGCAAGCTCATCCCATACGCTGTCGATCTGTGCCTTCTCGGTCTTGATATTGGAGTAATCAATATTGAAGCCGAAGGTTGCGGAGGGCTTTGCGCCGTTATCCCAGTTCTTATATACTTCCATAAACTCATCGGTATAAGCAGTACTCGGGGTGGAAATATTTACGTTGTAGATCATCCACTCATAGAACAGCTCATCGTTATTTATCTTGGATACTTTACCATCGATCAGCTCGTAGTCGGTTCCCTCTATGCCATATGCAAACAGGTTTGCCAGCTCGGTATTCTTCTGTAACAGGTTCACGAACATCGCTACACGGTCAGCCTTGTCGGATGTGACGGGTACCTGGAATGCTGTGTTCTCGTAACTATTTTTGTAGATCGGCTTATCGGGACTGATATAGTACTCAGCAGTCTTGCCTTCGGGTACTACCGTCTGGAGACCCGGCTCGTTCTCGATCAGGGTAGTGCCGCAGGTTCCTCGCATCAGAGAGCTCATGTTCGCCTGGAAAGGCAGGGTTACAGTGTTGGTCAAAATATCCTTTGGGATCAGTCCCTCGTTGTACCAGTTATTGTACAGCTTTACAGCTGCCTCAAACTCCGGAGAATCCACGAGGCTTACGAATTCCTTGGTATCCTGGTCGATCCACAGATTGCTCTTGTCTACAGTAATCAGATTGCGGTCGCTGGTACCTCGGATGATGTAAGCTGCATCTGCCAGCTCGTAGGTCGCATATAAGCCGTACTGCTCTTTTGCTTTTTCAGCATATGTGGTAAGGTCGTCTAACGTTGCGATATTGTCCATGCCGATGGCATCCATGATATCCTGTCTTACACATACGGTATTGTATACACCGGCGGTCGGCTTGTTACCGATAGGGATTGCATAAACACCGCCGTCATAACGGTAAGCGTCGAATGCAGTAGCATTCATATTCTCGTGCCAGTCGGGCAGATATTTGTCAATCACATCGGACAGATCCTGTAAATAACCCTTGCTGTAGCTGCTGGCAGCCCAAGTGGGATCTACGATGCAGGCATCGAATTCCTGTCCGGAAGCGATCATCAGGTCAACCTTGCCACCTGCGCCGTTCTCGGTCCAGGGCAGATACATCAGTTCTACCTTGGTGTTGATCTCATCAATAAATACTTGCTGATATTTTTCTTCCATTAACTGCTGCATACGGGGAGATTCCTCACCGAACAATACAACCGTGATGGTATCCAGAGTATCGGGACGCAGCGGGTTGTCGCTGGTACTCGCATCCGTACTCTGTGCGGCACTGCTCTGCGCGGCGGATGCCGCGGCGCTGCTGTCATTCTGTGCTGCATCGGAACCGCAGCCTGCCAGTCCCGCCATCATGGTTCCTGCCATCAGCAGGGAAAGTGCTTTTTTACTCCAGTTTCTTTTCATAAGTAACCTCCTATGTTTTATTGTACTCTATGTTGCTATTTTTTAGAAACCTTTTTTAATAATCCTGTGTTATCCCTTGACTGCTCCGACGATCACACCTTTGGTGATATATTTCTGTGCGAAAGGGTAGAGTAGTATGATCGGTCCGACCGTCACACAGATTGTTGCCATCTTGGTCGTCTCCAACGGAATATTGATGTTGTATCCGAGGGAGGCATTCGCCTGATTTGCCATGAACTGTACGTTGGAGAGCATATTGTACAGATAGTACTGTAAGGGATACATATTCTGTTTATTGATAAACATCAGTGACAGATAATAGTCGTTCCAGTAGCTCAGTGCATAGAACAGTCCGACCGTCACGAGACCTACCTTTGCCAGTGGGAAGTAGATCACTCGGAAGATGCAGAGATAGTTCGCCCCGTCAATCTTCGCCGCTTCCGCCAGTTCCTCCGGGATGGACTTGAAGAAGTTGCGTAGCAGGAACACGTTGAAGGCGTTCATACAGCAGGGCAGCACCAGTGCGAGGAAGCTGTCTGTCAGATGGTAATATTTGGTACACATGATGTACCAGGGCAGAAGTCCTGCGGAAAAGATCATCGGGATGTAGAGGAACATATTCAATGCGCCCTTAGGCTTGAACTCTCTCACGGTCAGCACATAGGCAAAAGCCGCAGATATAAGAACCGAGAGAAGTGTACCGAATACTGTAACGCCAATGGTCACCGTATAGGCATTCAACAGGTTTTTACCCATGGATCCGAGGATCATCTGGTACGCTGAGAGGCTGAACTTTTTCGGGATGACGCGGTAACCGTTGACCGTTACGGAGGCTTCATCCGCGAAAGAGGTTCCGATCGCGAGTAGCAGCGGATAGAGACATACAATTGCGAAAATCGCTACTAGTATGTAAAATATTGTAATCAATACCCTGTCGGAGGCACAACGTTTTATTTTTTTCTGTTTTTCCATGATCTTCCTCCTAGAATAATTGATAATCCTTGTCAAAGCGTCCTACCAGCCAGTTGGAGAACAGTACCAGAATAAAACCGAAGATGGACTGGTACAGACCCACGGCAGAACCCATTACAAAGTCACCTACACCGATAACCGAACGATATACGTAAGTATCGATGATATCTGTCGTATCTAACAGCATCGGAGACAGATTTGTGATAGACATCATCATGGTCAAGTCGCCGCTCATAATCTTACCGATGGACAGCAGGAACAGGATGATAATCGTCGGCTTCAGCAGAGGGATTGTAATGTAACGGATCCGCTGCCAGAGGTTCGCGCCGTCTACCTGCGCCGATTCGTAGAGCGAGGTGTCGAAGCCTGCGATCGTCGAAAAGTAGATGATACCGTTGTATCCTGCGGATTTCCATATATTGCACAGGGTGAGGATGACTCTCCAGTACTTCGGATCGTTATAGAAATCCAGGCGTTCGAAGCCAATGCTTACCAATAAGTTATTGATCGCGCCGCCGTCGTAATTGAGCAGTGCTCTTAAAATACCACCTGCCACTACCCATGAAATAAAGTAAGGCATGATCGACAGCGACTGGCTGACCTTGAGGAATTTCTTGTGACGAATCTCGTTGAACATAATTGCGAGCCCTACCGCTGCCACCGTACCGAATACGGTATAAAAAAGATTCAGGATAATCGTGTTCTTCGTTGCCCTCCATGCGTTACTGAAGTTGGCGAAGAAGAATTCAAAGTTTTTCAATCCCACCCAAGGACTTCCGAAGATTCCGTCCTTAAAATTGTAATCCTTAAATATGATGACCAGTCCCGACATGGGGATGTAGGCAAACATCAATGTAAGTGCGATTCCGGGAAGTGCCAGCAGCCATAACTGATAATATTTGCGAAAGTGTTCCGCTACTTTATTGTTCCCATGTGGTCTGTTTACGACCTGCCCTTTTTGTTTTCCAGGCATTGCATTTCCTCCTCTCTGTAATCCGGCGCCGTGTCCGTCCGTTGCATTATACATATCATGCCTCCGGAGAGATTCTCAATCCAAAAAATTTCAAATAATCTCAAAAAATAACAAATGACAAGAATTTGAAAGCAGTTCATTTTTTTATAATTGCGTTGCTGAAACCCAGTATTTACAATTGTTTTTGAAATTTTAAGATCTATCAGAGATTGATCAAGGAGGAATATTAAGAAAATGACTACGATACACGTATCTAAAAATGACCCGTCCGCGTTCTCAACGTTACAGGAGGCGATCCTGTCCATCGACGATCGTCATGATGAGGCGATCCGGATCGAGGTGGCACCGGGCATCTATGAAGAGAAGTTATTTATCCGCAAAGAAAATATTGAGATTGTGGGAGATGATCCCCTGACGACCGTCTTCCGTTACGGCGACGGTGCAAAGAAGCCCCGTCCGGACGCCTCCGGAGAGTATGGAACGTTTAATACGGCGGTAATTTTTATCGCCGGGAAAGATATTACGCTGCGGAATCTGACGATTGAGAGCACCGCCGGTCCCGGATATCTCGCTGGGCAGGCGCTGGCAGTCTATGCAGCAGCCGACCGGTTGAGCTGTTACAACTGTCGTTTCACAGGGTGGCAGGATACAATCTTCAACGGAGATCCGATGACTTGTAATATGAAGAAACTGATGCTGCCGGACTTCTTCCAGGCTTCAGAAGTGCCGATCGTGCATAAGTTCTATCGGAATTATTTCAAGGATTGTTATGTCTGCGGCGATGTGGACTATATCTTCGGACCGAATACTGCATTCTTCGATCACTGTGAGATCCATTCCATCGCCAGAGTCAGCGAGGGAAAAGCATATATCACCGCCGCCAGCACTCCCGCAGGACAGGAATTCGGTCTTGTATTCTCGCATTGTCGGATCACAGGCGAGGAGCCGGACTCCGTCTATCTCGGTCGTCCCTGGAGAGACTGCGCGAAGACAGCGTTTATCTGTTGTGAGCTGGGGGATCATATCTGTCCCGAAGGCTGGCAGAACTGGGGAAAAGTTCGTGCAGAAGTGTTGTCAGATTATATTGAATATGGGAACTTCGGTCCCGGTGCGGACTGTTCCGGACGCAGCCCTCTCTCCAGATGCCTTGTAAATCCGGAGGTGGAGACGTATTTCTCCAAAGAAAACGTCCTCGTCGGCGAGGACGGATGGATACCGGCGGAATAATCTCCCGCCGGACCTGCTACCATTTTCGCTGCAGCTGTCGGACAGTGTCTAATTCTCCCGCAGAATCTGCATGATCGTATCATAATGCTCCGGATCATGCGGGAAGGTGCAGCCCGAGCAATCCTTGATCCGTCTGCCATTTTTCTCGAAATACCTGGGATTCCCGGGGCAGTGCTCCAAGCGGTACATGGGGCAGTAGCAGAACAGGCAGTTGAAATCTGCAAGTCCCTTGTGGCAGGGGAAATATTTACAATCTTTATTCTCAAAAAAACGATAGGAATTTTCCATTTGCAACACTCACATCCTTCCATAACCTGCAAAGTTTGCGCATTGGCGCAAACTTTGCGTGTGAAACATAGAACTTCTTCGCGAAAGAGCCTTTGCTCTGAGTGATTAGAAGTTCTTTTCACACTTTACACTACACTTCTTCCGCCATACACATTCCATGGGCAATACCCTGCTCCTTCAGCTGTTCCTCCAGCTGGTTCAAGGCATCATCTTCATCTTCTGCAAACACCATCGCCTGATAGACTTCCTCCGGTCCTTCCGGTGCCAGTGCTGTCACCTCATACATCTGCATGGCAATTACCTCTTTCTTCCTCAAAATACGCATTCACCCTTCTCTTTATTTTATACCCGTTTCCCCGTTTTTTTGCAAGCGAAAAGCGCCACTCCGGGGAAGAGTGCCGCTTTTCAGGAGAGATTTATGTATTGAATGTTGCTAGCGAAATATTAACCCTTGACGCTTCCCATTGCCACGCCCTGGACAATGTACTTGGAAAGGAACAGGTATACGATGATAACAGGGAAGATAGAGAATGCAATCGTTACATACACCTGACCCATATCAAACTTCAGGAAGTCTGCGGAACGCAGCTGAGCGATCAGGATAGGTAATGTCTTCATCTTGTCATCATGCAGAACCAGTGCCGGTGTGAAGTAGTTATTCCAGTTCGCTACGAAAGTGAAGATCGCCTGCACTGCGATTGCCGGCTTCATCAGCGGCAATACGATGGAATTAAATGTACGGAACTCACCGGAACCATCGATTCTGGCTGCCTCTACCAGAGACAGGGGCAATGCACTTTCCATGTACTGCTTCATATAGAAGAAAGTAGCAGGTGCTGCGATTGCCGGGATGATCAGGGGGATAAAGTTATCCTCCAGCTTCATATCAGCTACCAACTGGATAAATCCGAGTGCGGTAACCTGGGTAGGAATGGTCATGATTGCCAGGATAAAGGTAAACATGAACTTCTTTAACTTAAAATCATATACATGGATCGCATATGCGGTCATGGTAGAGAAGTAGGTACACAACACTGCACTGCAGGTTGCTACGATCAAACTGTTGATCATGCCTCTGACTACCGGCAGGGTTCCTGCCATGACGCCCTTCCAGTTCTGGATCAGATGTGTGCTGGGCAGCAGGGTAAATCCCTGTGTCAGCTCACCTTTGGATCTGGTTGCATTTACAAACAGTATATAGAACCAGAACAGGCAGAGAAAACTCATAATAACCAGTACGATATATGCAAGTGCTCTTCTGGCATGAATGCCCAGACCTTTTTTTGTCTCGTTTGTTTCTACGCTCAACATTTCTGCCACCTCCTACTTATCCTGTTTGCCGTTCGAGAACTTAAATACGATCAAGCTCAGGATACCTGTGATAATGAACAACATTACAGACAACGCACCACTCATTCCGTAGTTCTTACTGTACAAATGGTTGTTCAGGTACATGATCAGGGTCATGCTGGATCTCATAGGATCGCCCTTACCGTTGGTCAGAATCTGAGGTACATCGAACATCTGCAGACCACCGATCAGGGATGTGATCATTACGTAGATCAGAATCGGCTTCAACAAAGGTAATGTGATCTTGAAGAATACCTGGGTAGAGGTTGCTCCGTCTACCTCGGCTGCCTCGAAGAGGGAAGTATCGATACCCATCATACCTGCCATCAGGAGGATCGTTGTATTACCAAACCACATCAGGAAGTTCATCAATGCTACCAGACCTCTGGTACTCCATACGTTTGTAAGGAACTGATATGGCTCTTTTAAGACTCCAATCTGCATCAGCATTTCATTGATAGGACCACCATCAGAGAACAGCGTGAAGAACAACATTGCAAATGCGGAAGCCATGATCAGGTTCGGCAGATAGATAACTGTCTTGAAGAATCTCTGTCCCTTTAATCTAAGGCTGGGATCCGAGAACCATGCACCCAGAAGCAGAGATATGATGATCTGCGGTACAAATCCCAGTACCCACATGATCAATGTATTCTTGGTGTACATCCACAGGTCCGGATTGGACAACATCTTTGCATAGTTACCAAATCCGATGAAATTCGGTCCGATCTGTGTCAGTCCGGAACGGTAATTCTCAAAAAAGCTGTAATAAAATGTCCGGAACAACGGGATCAACTGGAATAATACATACACTGCCACAAAGGGGATCAGGAAAATATAACCCCACTTATTATAGCGTACCACCTTTCCGCGTTTTACCTTTGCCATAATGATTCCTCCCTTTTGCCGTCATACTCTCTTAGCGACTTTACGTTTTTTCGTGCCATCTTTTTTCCGATAAGGCTCGCAGCAGCTCTCTTCTTTTTGTTCTTAATTATCTTCTTCCGAAAAAAGCTTCTGCCAACCGGGAATTTTGAGAGAAAAACCGTGCCTACCTGACCAGCCAGGCAGGCACGGTTCTCAATTCCTTATTGTTTCGCTATTCGCTTATCGTTTCAGATTAGTGAGTAAGCTCAGGATACTTCTCTTCAACACCCTTGTAGAACAGATCCAGTGCATCATCCAGAGAAGCCTTGCCATCGAAGTAGTTCTTCATAGCATGCTGGAACTCTTCGTTACATCCCTGATCATATGCAGACAGGTTGCTCAGATCGATCTTCTCAGCGCCTGCGCAGAACATAGCCAGAGGGTTCTGTCCGCCCAGTACCTTGCTCTGATAAGAGGTATCTGCTGCCATAGCTTCCATAGCGGGTTTGTTGTTTACGAAATCATCATCAGCTACAACGATCTCTTTCATGATGTCTTCATCAGCGGTCATCTTAAGGATGATATCCTTAACCAGAGAAGCGTTGTCAGTTCCGGTAGCGCCGCAGATCCAAGTACCGCCCCAGAAGAAGCCCTGAGGTCCTTCAGTAGCGCCCCAGCCACCCTGGTTTGCGATAGATCCATCGGTATCAGCTGCCATGGAGAAGTTGATCAACCAAGCGGGTCCAAAGTAGCAGAATACTTTGCCATCGGGATAGAAGCCTTTGCTCCAGTCATCAGACCACAGGTCGAAGGTACCGGTTTCCTTAGCGTCAACCATCTTCTTGGAGTCATCAACCCACTTCATCAGGTTGTCATCGATTACGATCTTGCCATCCTGTACCCATTTACCGGATACGTTGTTGGAGTATACACGATAAGTATCGTTTACGGAAGATACCATGTTGTAACCGCCTGCTTTCATCTTCTCAGCGGTTGCGGTAAAGGTATCCCAATCAGATACAGACTTCTGAACCTCTGCAGGATCATCGGTTCCCAGAACAGCCTTAGCAGCTTCACGGTTGTAGATCAGAACGCCGGGGCAGCCCTGCCATGAAACACCCTTCAGATTGCCGTTGGAGTCGGTAACAACATCCTTGGTGTACTGATACTGGTTAGCCAGATCTGCATCGGTGATGCCCAGATCCTTAACAGGCATTGTGTAGTCGGTATCAACATATTTCAATGCGTAGTCAGCCTCAATCAGGAACAGGTCGATCTTGTCATCAGCTGCTGCATCAGCCTGCTTTAACAGTGTTTCATCCAGATTGTTCTGATAAGCGTTGTCATCAGAAGGAGTGATGTTCCACTTTACAGTGATGTCACCGATCTTACCGGTGGTTCCGTCTACTTCTTCATATCCGGGATAATGATCTGTCAGACGGCTTTTGAACTCCTCGTTCCAGCAGTAGATGTTGAAGACTTTGCCTTCTTCTGCTGCTGCAGGCTCTGCTGCCTCGGTGGATGCAGGCGCCTCGGTCTTAGCTTCGGTGGAAGCTGCGGGTGCCGCATCGGTGGATGCTGCAGGAGCTTCATTGCTGCTGCCACAACCTACCAGCATGCTGGCAAGCATAGCAGTTGTAAGTAAAGCACTAAGTACTTTTTTCTTCATGTTTGTTTCCTCCCATTTTTTGTTGAATGTTTGTTGTAAGTGTTTGTTGCATTTATATTCATATGTCGGCGGTTGCGTCGCTTCCATATAAATGCCTGATTAATTGTCTGTCGGAATTCTGGCCACCGACTTGCCTTCAGCAACTTTCCCGGGTACGATGACCTGTTCTATGATGGTGGTCTTGGGTCTCTCAATGAGACTGATCAGTTCTCTGGCTGCCAGGCATCCGATCTGTTCTGTGTCCTGTTGGACTGTGGTCAGTCTGGGCTCCAACTGCCTTGCTGCCTGTATGCCATCATAGCCTGCTACCGAGATATCTTCAGGGATCTGTAATCCTCTCTGTCTGATAGCGTTGATGCCTCCGAAAGAAGCAAAGTCATCCGGATAGATGATGCATGTCGGCGGATCCGGCAGATCCAGCAGTTCGTTGGTGACCCGGTAGGTGGTCGTCGTATCTCTGTAGGCTGCTTCCCGAATGTACTCATCCGGGATTTCCAGTCCCAGGCGTTCTGCCGTCCGGTAGAAGCTGGATAATCGTCCCGAGGTAACTGCCGACATCGCTCCGTGGATATAAGCGATCTTCCGATGGCCTCTGCTGTAGATGTACTCTAACAGCTCCTTCATGCCTGTCACATTGTCCGACATGATTGCGATACGATTATTAAACAGATAGTCGATGGTGACCACCGGGATGGAACTCTGTACTAATTCGATGACTTCGGGATCCCCGAAATCAATACAGGCGAGCACCACTCCGTCGAAGCCTCTGTACCTGCTGTGTTCCAGGTAGGACATCCGATCCGGCCGGTTCTTGCAGCTATTAATGAATGTAATGTCGTAACCGCTTTTCTCTGCCGTCCTCTTGAAACTGTCCAGTACACTGGAAAAGTAATCATGAGTAAGACCGCTTCTGGCCTCGTCTGCAAAGAGAACTCCGATGCCGTAGGTCCGGTTCGTCTTCAAAGCTCTTGCGGAAAGGTTCGGGGAATAACCCATCTCCTTTGCTACCCGTCTGATATTTGCTTTTGTTTCTTCTCCAATGTCCTTGTGGTCGTTCAATGCCTTGCTGACAGTTGCAACGGAGACTCCACAAATCTTGGAAATGTCTTTCAGTGATGCCATATCTTTCTCCTGTTCCATGTCTTCGTCATTCCGTCCGACCTGTTTTGTAACTTAATCGTTTTCGTAGTTTTAATATATAACACCTTTGAGCATTTTGCAATACTTTTTTGCAGTTTTTTTCAAAAAAGTATTCACTTTGTCTATAATTAACAATTTCAGATAGGCTGTTTTGTACATTTGGCTTGTACATAGATTGTGTTTCTTCTATATAAAGGCAAAGTGTGCGATAACGTTTGCTATTATTTTGTTTCGTAAAACCGGTGTTTCGAAGGTTCTTTCATTTTGTATCTTCTGCCCATGTTTCCCCACTGTTTTTGTATACATTGCGCATTTTACGGGCTTTTTCAAGATTCGTATTGCATTTTTCCATTTGCTTCTGTATAATACAAATCAGAAATCCGGAGAACTTAATCGTTTACTTAACATTAAGCACTCCGCAGCGAAAAAACAAACACTCAACATACAACAACATGAAAGAAGGAGATTTTCTTATGAAGTATGGTCATTTTGATGATGTGCATCAGGAATATGTCATCACCACTCCCAAGACTCCGCTTCCCTGGATCAACTACCTGGGCTGCAATGAGTTTTTCAGTCTGATATCCAACACCTGCGGCGGATATACTTTCTATAAAGATGCAAAGCTGCTGCGTCTGACCCGTTATCGTTATAATAACGTACCGGCCGACATCAACGGTAAATATCTGTACATTAAGGACGGGGACACCGTATGGAACCCTGGCTGGCAGCCCACGAAGACCGAGCTGGATTCTTACGAGTGCCGTCACGGTATCGGTTACAGCCGATTCACCTCTTCCAAGAACGGTGTCAAGGCTTCCGTGCTCTCCTTCGTTCCTCTGAACGATAATTGTGAGATCTCCCAGCTGACCCTGACCAACGGTAGCTCCGAGGACAAGAAGCTGTCCGTATTCTCTTATGTAGAGTGGTGTCTGTGGAACGCTGACGATGATATGAAGAACTTCCAGCGTAACTTAAGCACCGGTGAGGTCGAGGTACAGGATTCCACCATTTATCACAAGACCGAGTACCGTGAGCGTCGTAATCATTATGCGATCTATTCCGTAAATACGAAGATTGATGGTTTCGATACCAGCAGAGATGCTTTCCTGGGTGCTTACAGGGGGGCTGATTCTCCCGAAGCTGTAGAGAACGGCAAGTGCACGAATTCCATGGCAAGCGGCTGGTCTCCCATCGCTTCCCATCAGATCAACGTGGATCTGGCAGCCGGTGAGACCAAGACCTTTATCTTCGTTCTGGGCTACATCGAGAACCCCGAAGACGAGAAATGGGAATCCTACGGTGTGATCAACAAGACCCGTGCCAAAGAAATGCTGGCAAAATACCAGACCGATGCACAGGTAGATGAGGCTTTTGCAGCATTACAGGCTTACTGGAAACAGCTGCTGGCACGCTACACGGTAGATTCCGCTGACGAGAAAGTCAACCGTATGGTCAACACCTGGAACCAGTATCAGTGTATGGTTACTTTCAACATGTCCCGTTCCGCTTCCTATTACGAATCCGGAATCGGCCGTGGTATGGGTTTCCGTGATTCCTGTCAGGATCTGCTCGGTTTCGTACATCTGATTCCGGACCGTGCAAGAGAGCGTATCATTGATATCGCTTCCACCCAGTTCCAGGACGGCAGTGCTTACCATCAGTACCAGCCTCTGACCAAGAAAGGCAACTCCGATATCGGCAGTGGCTTCAATGATGATCCTCTGTGGCTCATTGCAGGTACCAGTGCTTATGTAAGAGAGACCGGCGATACCTCCATCCTGACCCAGATGGTTCCTTTTGACAACGATATGAGCGTAGCTGCTCCTCTGATGGATCACTTAAAACGCTCCTTAGACTATATCATCAACCACAAAGGCCCTCACAATCTGCCTCTGATCGGCCGTGCTGACTGGAATGACTGTCTGAACCTGAACTGCTTCTCCGCTCATCCCGGAGAATCTTTTCAGACCTTCGGTCCCAGTGAAGGACCCGTTGCAGAATCCGTATTCATTGCCGGTATGTTCGTAAAATACGGCGAAGAATATGCTCAGCTGTGCGAGCTGATGGGTGACGATACCGAAGCAGCCCGCGCACGTAAGGAAGTACAGGCAATGTACGATGCGATCCTGAAGGATGGTTGGGACGGCGATTGGTTCGTACGTGCTTACGATGCTTACAGCCACAAAGTAGGTTCCAGGGAATGCCGCGAAGGTCAGATCTACATCGAGCCTCAAGGCTTCTGCGTACTGGCCGGTGTCGGTGTGAAGGAAGGACTTGCCGAAAAGGCATTGAATTCTGTAAAAGAGAGACTGGATACCAAGTATGGTGTCATGATCTTACAACCTGCATACACGGAGTATCACCTCGAACTTGGTGAAGTATCCTCTTATCCCCCCGGATATAAGGAGAATGCCGGTATCTTCTGCCACAACAATCCCTGGGTATCCATCGCAGAGACCGTTCTGGGCAGAGGTGACAGAGCTTTCGAGATCTACCGCAAGACCTGTCCCGCATACATTGAGGATATCAGTGAGATCCATCGTACCGAGCCTTATGTATATTCCCAGATGGTAGCCGGTAAGGATGCAAAATTCCACGGCGAGGCAAAGAACAGCTGGCTGACCGGTACTGCTGCATGGACTTTCGTAAATATCTCCCAATACATACTGGGTGTATATCCCACTCATCAGGGATTGTCCGTAGATCCTTGTATTCCCAAGGGCTTCGGTGATTTCTCCATCACCCGTAAGTTCCGTGAGGGCACCTATCACATTCAGGTAAAGAACCCTCAGAACGTGGAAAAGGGTGTCGTATCCATGACCGTGGACGGCAAGGCAGTAGACGGACACATCATTCCTTACGAAAAGGGCAAGGAAGCATACGATGTAGTCATTACCATGGGTTAACAGTTCTAATAAACATAGTTTAAAACGATTTCTATCCTCCTTAAAACCCCGGCAGTTGTTGTAGCTGCCGGGGTTTTGCATTGGATATTCGTAGTTTGCGCTACAACATCTACACCATAAGGACAAGCAGGCCGTAAGCAGACGTCGGTACTTATTGACCGTATTGGGGTCAATTATGTACCGCTACGTTCTGCGCCAGAGCGAGAGCGTGCCTGCGGTTCTTATGGTGTAGATGTTGTGGACGTTTTTGCGGCTTCCTTCCGGGACTCGATCACGTGCCGGATGGCTGTCAAATGATATTATTTTCTCCATTTTTCTGAAGCAGCTTCCGGTATGTGGCATCCATTCCCAGTGCTCCCAGCGGGGCTGTGATAAGGATGGCCAGCACAGCCACGGACAGAACGATCTTGCCGCAGGGCAATCCCATGGCCAGGGGCGTGGAACCGATGGCGGCCTGCACCGTAGCCTTCGGTAAATAAGCGATCATGCAGAACAGACGCTCCTTCTTATTCAGATTCGTTCCTAACAGGCACAGTGTCACACCAATGGAGCGGAATATCAATGCCAACAGGATCATTCCTATGGCTGCCAGTCCAGCTTCCATAGTATAGCGGATATCCACTGCCGCGCCCACCAGCACGAACAGCACTACCTCCGCTGCCAGCCACAGCTTGCCGAACTTCTCAGACAATCTGCCGGTCACTTCTTTCGGTGCCCGCATTTTCAATGCGCAGGCCATGCTCACTACTGCCAACAGTCCGGAAAAGGCCACGGTTCCCTTTAACAGCGTTTCCAAAGCCATTAATAAGAAGGACAAACCCATGATGATAATAACTTTCATGCTGTTGCGCACATAACTGCCCTTTCGGTACAACAGTTCAAAAAGCTGCCCCAGTAGCCAACCCACCAATGCACCGAACAACACACCCGTCAGGATCGATACCGGGATATTCACAAAATCCAGGGCATTGACCTGTCCACCCTGTGCCATTCCAACAAAAGTGGAAAACAATACTATGACATAGATGTCATCACAGGAAGCCCCAGCCAGAATCATCTGCGGAATGCTTTTCTCCGTACCATAGCTGTTCTCCATGAGATGCACCATCCGTGGCACCACCACTGCCGGTGACACTGCTGCCAGAACTGCTCCCATAACTGCCGCATCCACGCGGCTGATGTTAAGGATCATGGGCGCAAATATCACAAAAGCCAACAGTTCGCAAGTGGCAGGAACACAAGCCAGCATGACTGCGGAGCGGCCCACTTTTTTCAGATCCTTCAGATCCAATGATAATCCGGCCTTCAATAAAATGATGATCAGCGCGATCTTCCGCAGTTCTGATGAGATATTCAGGATTGACACATCCAGCAGATCCAACACATAAGGCCCCAGAATAATACCCGTAAGCAGCATCCCGATAATACGGGGCAGGTGAATCCTCTGGCAGACCGCCGCCATGAGTAATCCCAGTAAAAAGATCAGTCCCAGTGATGTAAGCATAAAAATTCCTCCGTTTTCTCGCAGCAGGACATTTTGAATTTCAACAAAAAAGGCTGGTGTCCCCTGCATATTCTGCAGAAGTCATCAGCCAAATCGAATTCGTATGTTCAAATTCCGGCGGTTCGAAGCCTGTGCTTCCGGGAGAACCTCATTCCCGATGTTCTTATTATATACACGGTGCCCGCCCATGTAAAGGCCCATATTTTGCAAATATACCCGCCAGCATCCTGTACTCCATTAAAAAATATCTGCTGTGAGATCATCCCCGAAGTCTGCTGCCGGAATCTCAAAGTCAACAATTCCAACTGCATAGGACTGTAATACATACTGGCCGGATTCAAATACAAAGCCATCCTCTGTAATGTAGAATGTAGGGTCTGCGGGGCCATTATCCGTACCTGCAATGTCTGGCCCATAAATTTCCTGATAGATAGCATTCAAATCTTCCGTACCATCCAACACCACCAGTTTGATACTCTTCTCGTAATCGTTAAAGAAGCAGTCCTCCTTTGCCTGCATTTCCGCTGCCTTTGCTGTCACCAGTTCCAGTGCTTTGTCGCGGAATCCGCTCCCCAGACTGTCAAAAGTAATTCTCTCTCCGGTCTGCGTATAATAGTTCATATAGTACAAGGTATACCATCCATGAGCCCCCTGATCATACCCTTCCAGCCCCCACGACAGGCTGATCACCTTATCATCCGCGCGGATCACACGGAAAGTAAGATCCTCATAGCTCTGCTCATACACCGGCATATCCTCATAAAGTGTACCAAACTCCCCGTTCTCGATTCCTTCTACAAAACTGTCTACATATTCATCCAGCTCTTTCTGAATCTTCATCTGCACCGTCTCATTGCCCGGAATCGTCACTGTAACTGTTGGATAGTAATAGGTATAACTTCTGGTCTTGTCTTCGGGATCACTGCTACCCTCGTGATCCTCTGTGGTAAACTGCACCCATTCACTTCCCTGTATTTCACTCTGGCCTTCTGTCGGTTCCGTCTGTGTGGGCACTTCCGAAGTCTCCTCAGTCCCGGCCGTCGTCTCTTCCGTCGTCTGACCGCTCTGTGTCTCCTTGATGCTGTCTATAACTGTCTCCATCTCCGGATCCGTCACCATCTCCCGGTTTCCGCAAGATGTAAAACCTAACAGTGCTCCTGCAAATACTGCTGCAAAAAATATTTTTTTCATAATCCTCGCCTCCTGATGCCAGTATATCTGCCGATTGCATCATATCTGCATCATTTTTATAATTTTTCTCGATTTCACTTTTTAAATATGATAGACAATTCCCATATTTTGAGCTATAGTAAAGCCAAATCTAAGTATGATTAAAAATAACAATACACATACTATAAAAATCAACCCGAGGAGGACTGTTATGAAAATATTATTTTATGATACCAAAAGCTATGATAAAGAATCTTTCGAGGCAACTCTGAAAAAATTTCCCGGCATCCAGATTGATTACATCCGGTCGGATCTGGATCCCCGTACTGCTGCTCTGGCTGACGGCTTCGATGCCGTCTGTGCTTTCGTCAGCTCCAATGTGAGCGAAGCCACATTAAAAATTCTCCACGAAAAAGGTGTCCGCCTGGTCCTGCTGCGTTGCGCAGGATACAACAACGTGGATCTGGAAAAGGCAGCTGCATATGACATATGTGTCATGCGTGTCCCCGGTTATTCTCCGGAAGCTGTCGCAGAGCATGCCATGGCTCTGGCTCTGGCCTGCAACCGCCGCTTATACAAAGCCTATAACAAGGTCCGGGAAAATGATTTCAGCCTCGCCGGACTCATGGGCTTCAATTTCTATGGTAAGATTGCCGGAATCATCGGAACCGGCCGGATCGGTGCAGCTATGTGCCGGATCTGTAACGGTTTCGGCATGAAAGTCATCGCCTACGATGTCTACGAGAACCCGGATCTGAAAGATTTCGTCACCTATGTGACCTTAGACGAATTACTGGCGCAAAGTGATCTGATCTCCCTTCACTGCCCGCTGATGGATTCCACCTACCACCTGATCCAGCTTGACACCATCAAGAAAATGAAGGATGGCGTCATTCTGGTAAACACTTCCCGGGGTGCTCTGGTCAAGACCGAGGATCTTATCGAGGGCATCCGCCTGCACAAGTTCGCCGGGGTCGGTCTGGATGTCTATGAAGAAGAGACGAAAAACGTCTTCGAGGATCGTTCCGATGAGATTCTGGAGCATTCTACCACTGCAAGGCTTTTGTCCTTCCCCAATGTCATGATCACATCCCATCAGGGATTTTTCACAAAAGAAGCACTGGAAGCCATTGCAGAGACTACCTTGCAGAATGCTCTGGATTTCGAAAGTGGAAAGAAGAGCCCCAATCAGGTGCAATAAAATATTTCCAATCGAGTAGGCTGACTCATCGTATACACAAAAAACGGATGGTCCTCCCAAGCCATCCGTTTTCTCGTTTTTCAGTTTCCCGTCTTGTCCTTTTTCTCTATCTCTTACAGTTTTTACGATCAGTCCAGATTCAGTTTCTGACCAACTCTGATCACATTCTGGTTTGTAATCTGTACATTTCTGCGAAGCAACTGTGCCAGAGTCATGTGATTTTTCTTAGCGATCCTGGAAAGCGTATCACCACTCTTTACCGTATAACCGCCCTCTGTATACCAGATGCTCTCGGAAGGTCTGCGGTCAGTAACAGTTACCAGATAATTGCCGCCGCGCTTCAATGCGAACATGGACTGTCCGGTGGAAGTTACGGTAAAGGATCCGCAATACTCCAGGCGTCCCTTCTCTGTATTATAGCGATACAGGTTTGCACTCTTGCCGGAATTGTCCTTGCCTACATTTACATGAATGTTGACATTCACTCCGAAGCTGCCGGTATCTCTGATACCCAGCTGTCTGTTCACGGTTCCGGACTTTGCGGATACCACATTTGCCGGGATTGTGTTGCTCGTCTGGTCTACTGTCAGATCAATATTCTGAATCTTTGACAGATCTTTATTCTTCAGATCCTGTCCACTGATGCTCAGTGCCACACCGTTTCCGCTGTGGAATGCCACCGTCAGCTTCGTACCTTTAATGGTATTCAGTACATTCTGAGGCACCTTGACTTCACCGCTGCATACAAAGTTCATGTTGACACTTGCAATAGCAGGATTTTTCATCATCTCTGCCACCTTATCCTGTACAGAGTTGCTTACATCCGTCCAGTCTACTGCAGGTGCTGCAGAGGAACCGCTGTTGTCATCATCATCGTCATCATCGTTGTTCACCACATCTGCCGCTACCGTAAATACAGCAGAAGGGGTTCCGGTCATTCTGGCTCCAACACCTTCCGGTACTGCGGAAGTCACTGCCAGGAAACCGTTCATATTGATGGTACCGTCCGTATTTCTGCGAATGCCTCCGTGGATTGCACTGTTCATATCCATGTTCTGGAACCATTCTGCTGTAGCTGCTATTCCTTCACTGTTGGTAGAGTTTTCGCCTCTCCAATAATAGTTCATTGCATTTTCGTAGGCACTGGTCTCCTGAGTTCCTTTCGGTTTGAACTGTTCTGCAACCGTCTGCCCTGCTGCATTGCTGCTATCCTTAAAGGACAGGATTCCTTTTGCCATAAATGCAGTATTCTTTGCGTCATTTGTATAGAATGCCACGTTAAAGGACTCATTGTTATAACTGGTAGAAGAATATGCCTCAATATCCGGACAGCTGTTGGAATCAATACCCTTTGCCTTATTGCCGAATGATACACTGTTGCGCAAAATATGATGTCCGCTGATGCTGGAACCACCCATCTTAAAACCGTTACCGTTACCGGCATCTACTTCCTGTCCGTTCTCATCCAGTACATAACCGTTCTTGAATGCCACGCAGTTCTGAATGACCACCTGACCGATAGCTCCGGTCTCTATCTTGGCGAACAGATCCCAACCGTCATCGGCATTGTATGCTGCAATACATCCATCAAATACATTACCCTCACCAATCGTCAGCTTAGCTGCAAATCCGTCTGCATCCTCATATCCCGCATCTGCGTTCAGATATGAAGTACAGTTCAGGATCAGGTTATAGGAAGGCCAGTCGCTTCTTCCGTCTGTGCTCTTGTAACGGCTGATCTGAATACCAGTATTGCCATTTCTATATGCCATAATATCATCCAGTGTATTGTGACTGCCGGATACCTGAATACCCTTGAGGGAATTAGCAGAACCTGTTACATCAAATCCCTGGAAATACCAGTAATCACCTGCCAGGATCATACCTGCACATTTTCTCTGGAAATTCAGTACCGGACGAGAAGTGCTGTCCGGATCGGCAATCATATAGATTCTGGCATCTGTAGTTCCACTGACACCTCTGTCTATCGTCACCGTCTTATCCAGTGCATAAGTACCGCCCTTCAACACGATCATCTGGCCCGGAGCCACGCTCTTCACTGCGGTATAAATATCCACAGGATCACTGTTGGTACCGCTTCCCGTACTTCTTCCCTCAGGAGCAGCATAAATAACCGTTCTACCCTTTACATTATAATTTACTGTAAAGTCAAATGTTACTGTATCATAGCTACTCAACAGAGAATACTCTGAAGGTCTGTAATCCGCATTCGGGGTAAACTCTACATGGAAAACGTTGCTTCCGCTTTTCAGTGTCGTATGGGTATATACCTTGGTATTTGCCTTTACACCCGCATCTGACAATACGGTTTCATTGTCACTGTTGGTAATTTTCAATGTTCCGTCCGCATTGCCGTAATATACCAGTTCGTAATCCGCACTGTTGGCTACAGAAGCAGAATCAATCGTATAATTCGGTGTTACATAAGTGACCGGTCTGGATTCTGCCGGAGCATCTTTGGCCGGATCGATTGTTGTCAGCACTGCATTGGCAACGCTGATGGTTGCAGTTCTGGAAGCGAAGAAACCTACATAGATGTTCTCTGCATCCAATCTGGTCAGTTCGTCTCCGTCTTTGCCGTGATAGTATTTATTGGTTACGGTCTCACCGGTTTCCACATTGGTATAGCTCAGGAAATAACCGGTATTGTTTCTCTGCAAAATCATGTGGAAAGTGGTCTGCACGTTCAGATCCGTAATATCCTTCACAGCTTCTGCAGAATTGGTATATTTGCCTACTATGTTATAAGTTCCCGCGCCGTTTCCGCTGTTTGCAGCACTGGTCTCCAGAGTAGTCATGGTAGACCGGAAGCCCTGATCTGTAGGACTGTCGTTCATATTTTCCGGTGTTACACCTATTTTTTCCTGGGAACCGATACCAAGTTTCATGGTGTATTTGTCTCCGGCATCAGATACCTTGCCTTCTGTGGCATCCCAGAGATATTCCACCTTTGTAGCACTCAGCATATAGGAATTGTTCCAGAAAATACCGGAATCTCCATTCTCACCCACACGGTCAGCTGCCATAAGGCCAAAGCCTTCCTGTCCGTTGGTGTATGTCCATTCGTCCACCGTAATATCTGCAGATAACGTAAAGTTCTCTGTTGCCGGATCAATCGTGGTGTAGTAGAATGCCAGACCATCCGTTGAAGCTGCTACCAGCTTTCCTTTGCTGTTCTTCTCCCAGATCTTCAAATCACCTGTATCCAGGCTTCCACTATAACCGTTATTCGCTGTTTTGTTGTCAACGCCCTGACCAAATGCTGCAAAATTCCAGGTTTTCACTGCATCTTCAGTGATTGTCAGTTTTACTTCCGCCGGAGTGGATACATTTTCTCCTCTGACTGCAGCTACCTGAAATGTATATTCCTGACCTACCGTCAATCCTTCGATCGTCTGAGCCAATGCAGTCACTCCTTCTTCAACAACCGTGCCGTCCACAGATACCTTGTAGCTTTCTGCTTCGGCAACTGCCTGCCAGGTCAGTTTCACATTGCCGTGTCCCTTATTCTCAGCATTTAAGCCCTTCGGCGTTGCCATAGGTAATACAAATTCTATTGCTGTTGTCTTATTACTTGCTTTTGTATTCTCGCCTTCTCCTATCAGTTTTGCTTCAAAGCTGTAAGTGCCGGACGCTGCAGGCTGGAACTCTGCATTTCCAGAGGTTCCCTGTGCAGTAACGGATTTTGTCTCCACCGCATTACCATCAGCATCATACATCGTCACTTCCAAAGATTTTGCATAGATTCCACCGATCTGTGCAGTGTACGGAACGGTGATGGTTCCGTCCTTGACAAAAGGTGTTCCCAGAACGGGAGCTGCTATGTCATCCCAGCTTACGGAAGATCTGTAATCTACGGTCAGAGCATAGATCATAATCTTACTACCACTTGCATATAAATAATAAGTGCCCCCTTTTTCCACCTCATAAGTTTTGGCAATCAGGTCTGCTCCCGCCTTAAAGGTCTCAATCCCTTGGGGCTTGCCATCTACATCCTGCAAAAAATAAATATCTTTGCCTTTTGCTTTAAATACAACTTTGATTCTGCCATCTTTTTCCGCCTCCAGTTTTACTGCAGCACCACTGGTAGGAATTTTTCCTTTGTTCGGGTTAGGCGAATTATCTCCCTGTACACATCCTGTATACTTTACCCCATCTAAACTAGCTGAACCAGATTTAAAACTCATAGTTTCAAGTACAGAAATTCCGCCATCATACGTTGTTCCTGCTGTCAGACCCTTGCTCAGATCCAATTCATACAGGTCTTTTTCCGTTCCACTCTGCACAGCAGCCATTGCTGCATTCGCATCCTGTGTTGTCGAAGCTGCCGCAATACCTTTTTCCTCTCCCAACACTTCTCTGGCTGTTTCCGCATTTCCGTCAGAAACCGTCTCACTTACCTGTTCTACCACAGGTTCCGTTTCCTCTGCCTGTACAGAGATGGGGCTGATTCCCATTCCCGACAGCACCATGGCTCCCGCAAGAAGCAATGCCATCAGTCGTTTTCTCTCTTTTCTTCCTCTCCTGCCTAACATTCCCATACCTCCACTTAGCATGTGTTATAAACGATTATATTTGTAAGCTCTTACAACACTATGTACTATATATTAGCACTATCGCTTCACATTAGTAAACCATTTTTGTGTATTTTGAATATTTTTGGAAGTTATTCATATATTTTTTGAGTAATTTTTAGCTAATATTTTTGTGCAACATTTATTTTTTATAAAATATGCACATTTTCTCATGAAATGTCTATTTAGGAAGAGTAAGCGTTTACATTTTCCTTCTGCATTCATTTCCCATAGCCGCAATATCTCTTGCCAAAAGTTATATAAACTTATATAATAATTACAAAGTTATATACACTTATATAAAGTTATATAAGATTTTAAAAGTTATATAAACTAATATAAGAAAAGGAGGTTTTCATTATGAGTACCAATCCGTTTACGTTATCTTTTGGAAAAAAACCGTTGCAATATATCTCCCGTCTCACGGAAACAAACCAAATTCTGGAAAGCTTTTGTGCCGAGATTCCATCCAATCAGATCTACATGATCACCGGTGTCCGTGGCTCTGGCAAGACTGTAATGATGACAAATATTGCTTCGGAATTACGAAAAAGAGAAGACTGGATCGTTGTGGAACTGAATCCTACCAGAGATTTACTGCAAAGTCTTGCTGCAAAAATCTACAGCATTCCCGAATTACACACGCTGTTCATTAATGCAAAACTTGACTTTTCTGCTTTTGGTCTGGGAGTATCCATTGAAAACGCTGCTCCGGTCACGGATATCGAAAACGCTCTGGAACTCATGTTGAAATATATCCAGAAAAGTGAAAAAAGGTTGCTGATCAGCGTTGATGAAGTGACGAATTCCGAATATATCCGAATCTTTGCAAGCTCCTTTCAGATTTTTTTACGAAACGACTATCCCATCTTTTTACTGATGACGGGATTATATGAAAATATTTATAATCTTCAAAATGATAAAGTACTGACCTTTTTATACCGTGCACCCAAATTAATCCTGGAGCCACTCAATTATACCGCTATCCGCAAACAATATATGGATATCTTTTCTCTGGATATAGATGCTGCCGGAGAACTGGCTTCACTGACCAAAGGCTATCCTTTTGCCTTTCAGGTACTTGGTTATCTCTACTGGGAAAATCGCGATAAAAAGACTTTGGAACAGATTTTGCCGGAATATGACCAATATCTGGATGAATATGTATACAGTAAAATATGGTCGGAATTATCCGATCTGGATAAAAAAATCGTAACTGAAATGTCTCTCAGCGGAGAGACTCAGGTAAAAGCTCTCCGTGAGCGATTAGATATGAAATCTGAACTTTTCTCTGTCTATCGTGAGCGTTTAAAGAGAAAAGGTGTCATTATTTCCAAAGAATACGGGAAAGTCACGCTGGCCTTACCTCGCTTTGATGAGTTTGTAAAAATACAACAGCTTATGTAGCTGGGAGGCACAGCGTCTATTCCACGCCCCGCAGGATAACTTTCCCCACATATTTCCGGGCCAGTTCCTCCATCTGTTCCAGTTCCTCTCTGGAAAATGCGCCGAACAGATCTACTCCGCCCGGTTTCACATCGTCACATTCCGCTGTCTGTATCATCCGGTACAGGCAGTTTTCATTCTCTTCGTAATTCTGAAGATAATACGCAGGGCATCCCGCAATCCATTTACCGATTTTCTCAAATTCCGCCACGGTATGAATTCCCTTTACCACGGTAGTGCGGAATTCATAGGGGATGCCACTGCTTTTCAGGATGCCGATACTCTCCTCGATGCGGGAGATATCTATATGCGGCAGTCCCGCCGCCCGGGCATAATTATCCCTGGAAGCCTTAATATCCATCGCCACATAATCAATCAGGTGCTCCTGCAACAATTCCCACAATACCCCCGGCATATACCCGTTGGTATCCAGCTTAATGGGATACTCCAGCTCCTTGATCTTTTGCAGGAACGCCCGAAGGTCCCGCTGCAGGGTCGGCTCTCCTCCGGTGACGCAGACGCCCTGGAGAATCCCCTGCCTTTTTTTCAGGTAAGAGAGTACTTCTTCCTCCGGAATGAGCGGCTGGCAGCCGGGATCCAGCACCAGTTCCCCGTTGTGACAAAACGGACAGCGAAAATTGCAGCCCCCTGTAAAAACAGTGGCTGCAATATGTTCCGGATAATCTAATAAAGTTGTCTTGTTAAAACCATGTATCTGCATAGTCTAAGTCCTCGGCATAGTGGAATCCCGCACCACCAGTTCTCCGTCGAACACGCAGTGCTGGTGCTTCGCCTTTTTCCCAATGATGTCGAACAGGATCCGGGCCGTCTCTCTCGCCATGCTGTCTATTGGCTGCTTTAAAGTCGTCAATGACGGGATAACATATTTCCCGATTTCCACACCATCAAAGCCTGCCAGAGAAATATCCTCCGGCACCTTGTATCCGGCATCAGACAAGGCTTTCCCGGCACCGATCGCCAGCATATCGGAGATTGCGAAGATCGCCGTGCACGGAATCTGCTTCTCCAGGAATTCCTTCGTCACCATATAGCCATTCTCCAGGGAGTAATCTTCCAAATCACTCCTCATAGGCAGGATCAGTTCTTCTCTTACTTCTATTCCGTTATCCTTCAACGCCTTTTTATAGCCCTCCAGACGCAGCTTACCGATGGAAGCATCCGTTTTGCGGGCACAGAGGATTGCAATATCCTTATGTCCGTTCTTGCACAGATAGTCCACCATCTTGTAGCTTTCCTTGGTATCATCCACCGCTACGGAGGAATAGGTGTTGCGGCTGAAGCCCTTGGGTAGCATTCCCGTGGTACTTAAGATAAACGGCACATGAAGCTGTGCCAGCTTTTCCTCACTGTGCACCAGATAACCGCCGAGGAAGATAATGCCGCGAAGTCTTTTTTCCTTGACCAGCTTCAGTGCCACTTCCACTTCGTCCTCGTCATAGTCTACATGCTGCAATACCATGGCGTAAGATTTTTCCTTGATCTCTTCTTCCAATACCTTGATCATCTGGCTGAAGAAAGAGTTGTTAATACCTTTGACCAGTACTGCAATTGCCTTGGCATCCTGACGTTTCAGGTTTCTGGCACTGTTGTTGGGTACGTAGTTATTCTCTTTGATCACCCGCATGATCATTTTCTTGGTCTCAGGATTGATGTCCGGGTGGTTATTTATGGCACGGGATACCGTGCTGACACCGACACCGCAGATTCTTGCGATGTCTTTGATCGTGATTTCCTCCATGGAGCGCAAACCTTTCCAAGCCTACAGACCTATCTGCCGTACAGCTTCGTCATACTGCGGATCCGTCCTGCAAGCTCCTTTGTAAAATCTCCGTTCCCCATTCTCCACTTCCAGTTGATGCCCAGTGTGGAAGGAATGTTGATGCGGGCCTCCGATCCCAGTCCAAGATAATCCTGCATGGGAATGATCGCCAGATCCGCTACGCTGGACATTGCGGCACGCACAAATTCCCAGGGAAGCTGCTCTCTGGGAATCGGCTCTCCGTCCGCATTTTTCAGACGCAGATAGTCGTCACAGAGCTTTTTGTCAGCTCCCTTCAAGGTGTCATACCACCCCATCACAGTATCATTATCATGAGTTCCCGTATATACCACGCAATTATGTGTATAATTATGCGGCAGATAATCACTTTCCTCACGGGAATCAAATGCAAACTGCAAAATTTTCATACCTGGATAACCGGATTTCTTCACTAATTCTATCACAGATGGTGTTAAAAAGCCAAGATCTTCTGCAATAACTTCTTTTTCTCCCAATTTTTCCTTCATGGAACGGAAAATATCATATCCCGGGCCATGTTCCCAGTGGCCGTGCTCCGCAGTGGGTTCCCCATAGGGAATCGCATAATAAGCATCGAATCCACGAAAATGATCGATACGTACCACATCATAGCGTTCAAAGCAGGCTGCCAGCCGCTGCATCCACCAGGCATAACCGGTCTCCTTGTGATGTTCCCAGTTATACAGAGGATTGCCCCACAGCTGTCCGGTGGCGGAAAACGCATCGGGAGGGCATCCCGCCACTGCTACCGGCTCACAATTCTCATCGAACTGGAACAGCTCCGGATTCGCCCAGGCATCTGAGCTGTCAAATGCCACATAAATGGGAATATCCCCAATAATCTTGATGCCGTTATCGTTGGCATAGGTCTTTAGTTTCTCCCACTGTACCTGGAACAGATACTGCTGGAACTGGTAAAACATAATCTCTTTCGCATATTTTCTGCGATATTTGTCCATGGCAGCCGGGGTTCTTAGCTTGATATCCTCTTCCCAGGCAGCCCAGCAGATGCCGCGGAAGCCATCCTTGATGGCCATATAAAGTGCATAATCCTCCAGCCAGTACGCATTCTTCTGTACAAACTCCTGAAATCTCGCATCTTCTTCAATATGACTGTTATCAAACGCTTCCTTCAACAGGCGGAAACGGCTCTTATAGATTTTGCCGTAATCCACGGAATGGATATCCGTGCCGAAGTCATAGGTATTGCACTGCTCTGCGGTCACATAGCCTCTCGCCACCAGATCCTCGGGATCAATAAAGTAGGGATTACCCGCAAAAGTGGAAAAAGACTGGTACGGAGAATCTCCATAGCTAGTGGGTCCTAATGGCAGAATCTGCCAGTAGGCCTGACCGGCTTCTTTTAATCTGTCAATAAATTTATATGCTTCTTTGGAAAAGCAGCCGATCCCGTAGCGGGACGGCAGGCTGCTCACCGGCAGTAATATTCCGCTTTTTCTCATATTAAATAACCACATCTTTCCGTAACCCGCAAACTTTGAGCCGCAGGCACAAATTTGCGTGCGAAAAATGAGCCGAATGGCTTATTTTTCACACTTAGCCCTTAACTGCACCGGCTACCACGCCCTCGATAATGTACTTCTGACAGGTCAGATAGAAGACGATAATAGGGATTACGGACAGTACCAGCAGTGCCATCATGGCACCCAGATCCTTTGCACCGTAAGAACCTACCAGGTATTGTACTACAACCGGTATGGTCTTGTAATTAGTACTCAGGCCGATCACCAGATAAGGCAGCAGATAGTCGTTCCAGATCCACATGGCATTCAGAATGGCTACGGTGATGGCTGTGGGCTTCAGGATCGGCATTACGACACCGAAGAAGGTCTGCAAAGGGTTGCATCCGTCGATCATGGCTGCCTCTTCGATGTCCAGTGGAATCGATTTGATGAATCCACAGAACATGAACACGGACAGGCCGGAACCAAATCCCAGATACAGCAGCACCATTCCGGGAGGGTTGTTTAAGTGAGTCATATTCGCCAGCTTAGACATCGTGAACATAACCATCTGGAAAGGTACGATCATGGAAAATACAAACATATAGTACAATATGTTGGTCACACCGGTTTTTACTCTGGTCAGATAGTACGCAGTCATGGAAGTGAACAGAATGATCGCTGCCACGGAAAATACAGTGATAAATGCAGACCACCCGAAAGCTGTGAAAAAACCGGTTTTTTCAATACCATTCACATAGTTGGTCAATCCCACAAAGGTCTCTGCGGTAGGCAGTGCAAACGGATTGTTGCTGATGAACAGTTTTCCCTTAAAGGAGTTGATCAGTACGAAGAAAATAGGTGTCAAAAATGCAACTACCAGCACACACAGGATACAAAAAATGATTACATTGGAAGTTTTTTTCTTAGTCATTATTGCTCTACCTCCTTACGTCTGGTAAGTACCAGCTGTCCCAGGGCAATGACTGCCACTACAATGAAGAACAGTACTGCTTTGGCCTGACCAACACCTTCAAATCCGTTTCTGCCATAGAAGGTATTGTAGATATCCAGAGCCAGCATTGCGGTCTTTTTGCTGGGAGCACCGGCAGTCAGCGCCAGGTTCTGGTCAAAGAGCTTGAAACTGTTGGATACAGTAAGGAACAAACATATAGTAATAGATGGCATAACCATCGGAATTTTCACTTTGAATAATGTCTGTAACGAAGTAGCTCCATCGATCTCTGCTGCTTCGATCAGATCCGTAGGTACATTCTGCAGTCCGGCTACATAAATGATCATCATATAACCGATCATCTGCCAGTTCATCAGGATAACCAATCCCCAGAAACCATAGGTAGGATTAGCTACCAGTGTGGTCTCATATTTCAACAATACCGCATTGATCATCTGCTGCCAGATATAACCCAGGATGATACCACCGATCAGGTTCGGCATGAAGAATACGGTACGGAACAGGTTGGTTCCTTTGATCTTTCTGGTCAGCGCCAGTGCCAGAATGAACGCAAATACATTAATGGTAATGATGGATACAACAGAAAACTTTAAGGTAAAACCGAATGCGTTGACAAAATCTTTGTCCGCAAAAATTTTGATATAATTTTCCAGGCCTACAAATTGTGCATTTGTAATCGTTTTAAATTTGCAAAAGGACAGATATACGCCCATAACAAACGGTATGATAAATGCAAAGGAAAATGCGATCAATGTAGGCAGTACAAAAATGGGAAAATATCGTTTTAATGTCTTTTGCATAAGCCTTCTCCTATTAATTCCTTTTTACATGATATTCCGGGTTTTACAAACACGGGGGCCGTGGTACCACCACCGCCCCTGTGTCTGAAGTTATATAAGATGGATTAAGTTATTGTCTTTTTATTGATGGAGCTTAGTTAGCTGCGGTTGCGGCCTTTTCAGCTGCCCATTCGTCAACTACTTTTGTCTTTACAGCGTCCCAGTCGATGGAACCGGAAGCGTACTCCAGAAGAGCTGCACCGAAGTCATCCTTGAACTGCTGGCTGGGGAAGGAAGTGAAGTTCCATGATACAGATGTCTTGGAGGTATCTGCCATGTAACGAAGAACTTCCTGTGCCAGAGGATCGGTGGGCTTTTCGTCATCGCTAAAGGTGTTGAAAGGAGCGATGAATCCAAGGTCGTTGGTTACTGCTGCCTTACCGGTCTCAGAAGAGAACAGCCACTCAACGAATGCGATAGATGCTGCCTGATCCTCAGCAGAAGCTTCCTTGTTGATGCAGAAGAAGTTCTCAGTACCGGTGCACAGTCCCTGATTCTCTTCACCTTCAACGCCGGTATAAATAGGAAGGAACTTAACATCTTCAGCCTTAACGGTGTTGCCGTCTACGCCATTGATCTGGCTCCATCCCCAGTTACCGTTCTGTACCATTGCTGCCTGGCCCAGAGCGAACTCAGCCATGGAGTCGTCTACAGACTTGCTTCCCAGCAGGCCGGGTGCTGTGCAGGAATTGTTGATGTACAGATCGAAAATGTTCTTGAAGTTATCGGAGTAAGTGAACTCCAGGTTATCGGTATCGGTGATACCCTTGTCCTTGAACTCGTAGTATACAGGGATGTTAGCCAGATGAGTCTGCCATCTCCAGTCTTCACCGGGAGTCAGGGATGTAGAAGCGAATACGCCTTCAATACCCAGTTCATCTTTCTTAGCCTGCATATCTTCTACAACCTCTTTTAACTTGGCGAAGTTGTTGATCTCATCCATGCTTGCTGCCTTAGCACCATCCAGTGCGAAGTACTTCTGCATGATAGCGTCGTTGTAAATGATACCGTAACCCTCTACTACGTAAGGGATTCCGTATACACCACCATCTTCGCCGGTGATTGCCAGGCTCTTATCCATTAACCAGCTGTACAGGTCTGTATCCTTTAAGTCTGCACAGTAGTCTTTCCAGTTCTGATAACCGATAGGTCCGTTGATCTGGAACAGGGTAGGTGCTTCCTTGTTAGCGATCTCAGACATCAGGGTCTGCTCATAAGTACCACTTGCTGCGGTTACAACCTTTACAGGAACACCAGTCTCCTCGGTATATTCCTGAGCCAGCTTCTGCCATACTTCGTCAACTTCAGGTTTGAAGTTCAGATAGTATACAGAGCCTGCTGCCTCTGCGGTCTTCTCTGCGGTCTTCTCTGCCGCCTCGGTAGTTGCTGCTGCGTCCGTCTTGTTGTCGGTAGCAGGGGTGGTTGCTGTTGCATTGTCAGCATTTCCACAACCGGTCAGCATGGAAGCTGCCATTACTGCACAAAGTAAAACACTTGCCAGTTTCTTCTTCATAATCTTACCTCTCCTTTTTTGTTGGAACGGGAACCCTTCATAATTCTTGCTATACTCCCGTCAGGTTGTCGGAAACGGTTTCGGTATTGTTCCCGGTAACGTTTCCGTTGCTGTAATTAGAAAATAGCACATTCACGAACTGGTTGCAAGTGCTTTTCTGTAAATCCCTGGAAGTTTGTATATTGTTCTCAAAATACTTCTCGCAGTTTTGTGCATTTTCACAATGACTTTATAATTCTTCTGCCGCTTATATTCTTTTTTCAAATAATTAACCCCTCGAGCGGACTGTCTCCTACTCGATTTTTATACTTTGCACACCATCTCGCTTAAAAGCTCGATGATGTACATTCGCCAGGTACAGATTCTTGTGCAAACACAAATCTGTACCTGGCTCATCGTATACACAAAAAGAGGTGCCGCCTCATCCTTCTGCAGCACCTCCCGGGTTCTTTTTTCTATTTTATTTTTACAGATACTTTTTCCAGCCTTCCGGCAGATATTTTGCCGTGCTGCGGAGCATATCCCTTACCAGCTCTTCCACCTGTTCTCTGGAAGCTCTTCCTTTCACCTGCGGATCCTCCAGGAATGCTTCCACCACCAGATCAAAATCACACAGAATAGCTGCTTTCAGAATCCGCTCATGGTTTGCCACATGGGGATCCACCAGCTCCTTGATCTGCTCCGGAAGCTCTCCGGCATACAACGGGCGGATGGCATCTCTCTCGAATACCGCATTGGTCTCTACAACCGCACTTTCCGGCAGATTGGCAATCTGATGTCCGGTATTGGGAATATTGACATTGCTGATCTTGCGGGTCAGTCCGCAGAGTGCCTTGATCAGCTGGATACCTTCCTCCCCGGTAGGCTTCAACTCGATCTCTTCCTCACCGGCTGCCAGTCTCGCGCTCTTTGCCAGACGTTCCTGCAGATCCTTCTTTCTCCAGTCTACGGTAGTCAGACCGAATTTCCATCTCTTTACCGTCTCGGGATCTTTCAGGTAACTGTCACCCACACCGGGCATGAATTCCACCAGATGCCTGTCGCCTGCTGCTGCGATCAGACCATATTTGCGGAACAGATCAAATTTCACAATATGGGCACACTCGAAAGTAGAGTTCGCCCAGTTTTTATCTGCTTCTTTGTAGCCGTCTTCCTTATGCTCCTCGGTATATTTCCGGTAAATGGGGAACAGATCGATTCCCTTATAGGAAGCATAGTCAAACCAGGTGAAATGGTTGATACCCAGTACATTGATCTGAATATCCTCACGTTTCACATCCTTAAGCCCCATGGTCTCTTCCAGAATACCCTTTAACACTTTCTGGGTACCGAATACTTCATGGCAGCATCCAAAAGCTTTGATCTCCGGAAAAACATAGTACAAAGTCTTCACGCACAGGGACATGGGGTTGGTGTAATTAATGACCCAGGCTTTCGGTGCATATGCCCTGATGGCCTGTGCGATCTCCACATACATGGGAATTGTACGCAGTGCTCTCATGGCACCGCCGGGGCCTGCGGTATCTCCTACAGACTGATAGATTCCCAGTCGTTCCGGCATATGTACATCCACAGCCATCTCATCAAAAGTTCCCGGCAGAATAGAGATCACGATGAAATCCGCACCGGTCAATGCGGACTGTAAGCTGTCAGAAACAGTATAGTTCCATTTGCCCACCACATCCTCTCTTGCAGAAAGTCTGTTGCCGATGATCTCATTGTGTTTTGCCGCCTCCGCATCAATATCATACAGGCGGATGGTTCCGGACAGTTCTTCATCCATGGCCAGATCCGTCATAAATGTCCATGCCCATCCTCTGGAACCACCGCCAATATAGGCGATCTGTAAATCTTTTACCTTTCCGTCTGCATACTCCATTTTTGTATCCTCCTTATGTGTTTCCGGTCCTTGGGATCCTCTGCTCCATCGGCCCGTACTGCCTTCTCTATATTGCACATTATAGCCTATGGCTGTATAATAATCTTGCTATTATTTGCGTATTTTTTTCCATTTTCGTACTATATTGACTTTTGTTTTTATACAAGTCCATAGATTTGTAATATAGCCTGCGCATACTGTTTTTCAGAATGCAGTCTAATATAGCACTAATATAGCATAGGAAAAAGGAGATCACTATTATGTTTGAAACAGGGGATTTTCAGACACCGGCTCCACCGGAATCAGGCGTTGCGGACAATGCTGTTGCTTCGACGCCTCAGGATCACTGGCTCTATAATGAGCTTGTAGACGGATTCCACATCGACCGTGTTGTACGGGACTATAATTATTCCATGGATATCCGTCACATTCACGAAGAATACGAGATTTATTATCTTTTAGAGGGGGAACGGTATTATTTTATCAACCAGCAGACCTATCTGGTCACCCCGGGAACGCTGGTCTTCATTGACAAGGAGCAGATCCACCGCACCGGTATGGCTTCCGCCGGACCACATCACGACCGGATCGTTTTAGGAATCATGGAAGAGCCTTTTTCTACCTTTCTGGCATCTTTCGGAGGATTGCAGCTGCAGAGTTTTTTCACGGAGCAGGGCAGTATTCTGACACTGCCAGAAGAAATGCGCCCCTATATCCAGTCTCTGTTGCAGGACATTGCCTCTGAGCTGATCCACAAAAAGCCCGGCTATCTTCTGGCCGCCATGACGAAGCTGGCAGAATTTTTCATTGCCGTGCTGCGCTTGCAGCCCGAGGGTCCCGTTGTCTCATCCCCGGCCAGACATTCGAACCCGAAATATCAAAAGGTCGATGAAGTGGCGCACTATATTGTAGAACATTGTACTGAGCGGATCTCTCTGGAGGATCTCGCTGGGCGGTTCTATATCAACAAATTTTACCTGAGCCGTATTTTCAAAGAAGTCACCAGTTTCACCATCAACGATTACCTGAATGTCAACCGCATCAAAAAAGCCCACCGGCTCCTTCTGGAAACAGATGACAGCATCACTTCCATTGCGGAACAGTTGGGCTATGAAAATATTACTTATTTTGAACGGGTGTTTAAAAAATACCGGAATATGACACCGTTAAAATACCGGAATTATTATCGGTCGGAGACGGAGTGACCTATGAATCTGCAGCTGTCTGAACGTATACTCCTTGTCTGCTTCATGATAAGTCGCTCTACAACAGATCACTCAGTCGTGCAAACTGCTCCAGTGTCAGTGCCTCACCTCTTACGGTAGGGGACAGGCTCATCTGTGCCAGGGCTGCTGCCGCGGATTCCTTGGTGATGCCTGGGAGGCCCGCATTTCCCAGACCGTTCACCAGGGTCTTACGGCGCTGGTTGAAGGAAGCCCGGATCAGGGCGAACATCTTCTTCTCATCCTTCACCTGTACCGGCGGTTCTTCGTAGCGGGTCAGGCGGATGACCGCACTGCCCACATTCGGTCTCGGGATGAAGCAGTTGGGCGGTACATTCGCCACGATTTCCGGCTTTGCATAATACTGCACCGCCAGAGACAGGGCGCCGTAATCCTTCGTGCCGGGGCCTACCTGCATACGGTCCGCCACTTCCTTCTGCACCATGATGGTGATGCTCTTCAGCGGCACACGGCTCTCGAATAAGCCCATGATGATCGGTGTCGTTATGTAATAGGGCAGGTTTGCCACCACCTTGATGGGGTGTCCTCCGTTTTTCTCTTCCACCAGCCGGTTAATGTCCACTTTCAGGATATCGTCATTGATGACCGTGACGTTATCATAATCCTGTAATGTCTCTTCCAGAATAGGGATCAGTGCCTTGTCGATCTCCACGGCCACCACGCTGCCCGCGCGCTCCGCAAGATACTGGGTCATGGTACCGATGCCCGGCCCGATCTCCAGCACGCAGTCCTCCTTCGTGATCTCCGCAGAAGAAATAATCCGGTCCAGAACCGTCGTGTCTATAAGAAAGTTCTGTCCGAATTTTTTTTGAAAATTGAAATGGTACTTCTGCAGTACCGCAATGGTATTCTGGGGAATGCCCAAATAAGCCATAATAAGCCTCCTTAATAATACTTAAAATCCTCTAAAAAATGAATACAATCATACAACACCAGCACATCCATTCCCTGTTCCGGTTCATACTGCTCCATCAGTTGGAACAGTTTCCCGTTAAAATACCGCAGATCCACCACGTAGATATTCTCATAATGGGCCGTGAGCAGCGGAATCAGGCTGTTGGCATAAGAATCCTTGATGACAAACAGCGTCTTACCGGGATTGTATCCCGTATGAATCTCAATAAATGCATGATTGTCATTCAGGAAAAATCCATACTGGTTCTTGGTATCCAGATAATCCGGTGCATACAGAGAATCAGCCGTGTCCGCAAAATCATACGTCACCGATACTGCTTTTTTCTCCGTCTCCGGGAAATACTGTATGCTATCCTTCGTCCAGTCCACATTGATACGGGACTGCAGGGTTCCCTGAAAATTCTCCGACACCGTCTTCATGCCGTTTACGTCATACGGGTAGGGGAAACGTCCCACACTGTCCGCCCAGGCCAGAAAACCGTAATATGCCCCCAGACTGGTCCAATGATGATCCGTGCGATAGTAGATGGGTTCCTGTGCGTGCTCCTGCAAAGCATGATACACATCTATATAGTGATCTTCTCCGATGGAGTCCTGTACTTTCATAAGCAGTCGTTCCTCGTCATAATAGGGTGCAAATGCCGGCAGTTTATCCGTGAGAATATTGTCCGCCGTCGGCACCAGCATCACCTTGGCATCCCAGTGGTTCACCAGTTTTGTCAACGATGCCACACGGGAGTTCTCCATCTGTTCCGTGTATTCCCCGGGATCGTTCACTCCGATCAGATAATGATCCGCTCCCAGATAGACCCCATTGATCTCTTTTTTCCGGAAACGGATATCTGCCCCGGTCTTAAGTCCTACCCATTTATCCCGTCCTACAAACTGGTCGGACATGTATTCCTCATAAGCATCCCCGTATTCTCCCGTGAAAAGACTCTCCCAGGAAAAGGCAGGGCGGGAAGCCAGCACTCGGTTCTCCGCTTCCGAATATACTCTGTCACTGTTCCACAGATCTGCCACTCCCAGAACCAGAAGTACCGCACAGACCAGTCCGATGGTCAACAGCGAATTTCTTTTATCATCCATATGCGGTTCCTCCTTCCCGGTCAGAATCGAAAATACAAAAAGGGATTATACGACGCATCCACAATATACGCCACCGACAGAAGCAGCAGTACTGCCGGAATCACCTTTTCTCCCAACCGGTACAGTGCCATGGCGGGGCCTGTCTTACTGCTTTTCAAAGCATGCACCAGTCTGCTGCCCAACGGAAGACATGCCACCAATGCGATCACCAGAAGCACCAGATACTCATTGCACAAAAACATTGCCAGCGAATTCACCGGCCCTATTCCGTTCATTCCGAACATAGCCTGGAGATAAGCCAGGATCTCTCCGGGACTTTCCAGTGCAAAAAACACCCAACTGATCAGTACTACCGCCAACGTATAGATCCTGCCGAACACCTTGGGCACACTTTCCAGAATATCTCCTAAGAATAATTTCTCCAGGATCAGGAAAAATGCAAACCACAGCCCCCAGAACAGGAAATTCCATCCTGCACCGTGCCAGATACCGGTCAGCACCCATACCACCAGAATATTAAACAGCTGTCTCGGCAGCCCCTTGCGATTGCCGCCCATCGGAATATACACATACTCCTTGAACCAGGTACTCAGAGAAATATGCCATCTGTGCCAGAAATCTTTTACCGAAGCAGCAATGTATGGATAATTGAAGTTCTCCGGAAAATGGAAGCCCAAGACTGCCCCCAATCCGATCGCCATGTCGGAATAACCCGAAAAATCAAAGTAAATCTGGAGTGCAAACGCTGCGATTCCCAGCCATGCCATCAGAATACTCATCTGCTCATTTCCCAGTTCCGTTACCTGTTTCCACAAAAGTCCCAGGTTATTGGCCAGCAGTACTTTTTTGGCCAGTCCTGTCACGAATCGTTTTACCCCGTAACTGATGGCATCCAGATCGGTCCGCCTGTCCTGCAGATACCGCTCCACCTGATGATACTTTAAGATGGGCCCGGCGATCAGCTGCGGGAACATGGTCACATAGACACCGAACTGCAGAATATTACGCTGCGCTTTTGTATCCCCCCGGTACACATCGATCACGTAAGACATGGTCTGGAACGTATAAAAGGAAATTCCGATGGGCAGCGGAAGCTTTAACAGCGGAATTGATGTTCCAAATACTGTATTCACCGTCTGTAGCAGGAAATCAGCATATTTAAAAAATCCCAGGATAAAAAGATTGATGCCAATGGAACATAGCAAAAAGATCCTGGAGTGATCCTTCCCTCTGTATTCTTCGATCAGCCTTCCCCACACATAATCGGATATGGTAGAAAAAAGCATGAGGAAAATATAGACGGGCTCTCCCCAGGCATAAAAGACCAGGCTCCCCAGGAAGAGAACCAGATTCTTCATCTTCCGGGGAACCAGGAAATAGCAGATCATAAAAATCGGCAAAAACCGAAAAAGAAACAATACACTGCTGAATACCATTCACTCTACTCCGTATTTACTCCAGAGTCTGTCTGATAGCCTCCAGGGCAAGTTCATTCTGCTCCTGACAGTAAGTGATCACGGCCTCATCGCCCTGTTCTTCCACAGAGGAAGTGTCCGCACCCAACTGTACAAAGCATACATAATCGCCTATCCGTTCCACTCGGGATGCCTGAATCTTGCCCAGATTCATGGGATACTGCATCGTGTCATTCACCAGACTGTCACGGTAGGCGTTCAATGCATTTTCTACCTCTTCTACCTTACCATCTTTTGCATGAATAATCAATAAAGTATCTACATTGGCGCTGATCATGGGTGCCTCTCCCAGGTAGGCATCATAGAGCTCCGCACTGACACCGTAGGTCTCGTTCAGCATTTCCCCGGGTATCTCGGAATCCGGCCAGTAATTGTCTCCCAGCGCATCCGTAACTGCCTTTTTTGCACTCTGTAACGCTTTCGCAGCGTCCTTCGGATTCTGTGCAGCGGTTGTACTACCGGCCTCGCCGGTCTCCTGTCCCGCTGCGGTGCTCTCCATGGTGGACTGCTGGTTGTCTGATGCAGCACCGTTATTATCCTTACCTCCGCAGGCGGTCATAGAAAGTGCCAGAGCACTCATAAGTAACATACATGCTAATTTCTTTTTCATAAAATCTCTCCTCGTTTTGCAGGGATATTTCCCATGTTCAGTTGCAGTATCCCCTTTTTGGGGATCCCTATTCTATCAGACGACAATCCGGTAGAAAAAGTTTCATTAAATTTTCAACAGCCAGAACAGAAACGGCATTGTAGCTACGGACAGCACAGTGGTCAGCGCCACGCCCTTAGAGGTCAGCCGGTAATCACCGTCATATTGCTGCGCCAGCATGACTGTCATGCTGCCGACAGGTGTGGCCGTCATGACCAGACAGACACCCAGAAACATGGGGTCTGTAATGAAAAAACGCAGTCCCCACAGAAGCAGTGCCGGCATAAGCAGCAGCTTCACAACAGAAAAGAGCAGCAGCCGCACATCCGTAAACAGATCCTTTAACCGGATCTGTGCCAGCGAATCACCGATTACCAGCATACTTAATGGTCCGGTGACAGCTCCGATCCGGGTGGCAGTATCTTTGAAGACCATCGGAACCGGAAGATTACTGATATACAGGGTCACTGCAATGAGGCAGGAGATCACCCCCACATTCATCAGCTGCTTCCAGTTCAGCTTTTCCCGCTGTCCGGAGGTCTTCATCCTGTTAATGCCATAGGTATAGATCAGCACACTGTAAAGCAGATTAAAAATTGCAGCATGGATCACTGCTTCACCGCCGTACATGGCATCCAGCAGAGGATAGCCCATAAAACCAATATTGGCGAAGATCGTCATGACCTGATAAGAACCATAATCTTCTCTGTCTGCCCGAAGCAGTCTCGGAATCAGCTCTGCAATCACAAACATGATAGCAAAAAAGATCAGCGCCACAGCCAGCGTAACCAACAATGCCGCCTTATTTTCCAATGTTTCAGGATTCATGCCGGAGGCAATGATCAGCGCCGGATTGCCGATATTAATGACGATACCGGAGATCATCTTGCCGGTATTTTCCCCGAATACTCCGACCTTTCTGCAGATGTACCCGATCAGCATGATCAGGAAAAAAATCACCATTTGTTGAAGTAAAAGCACACGCTGCCTTCTTTCTGTATTTAATCAGGAAATAGTAACTATTCAGAACCCCATTCGCAAAACCGCGTACATCATAGCACATATGTGCTCTTTTTCACAACAAAAATTTATTGTTTTCCACCCTTTTTGCTTTCTTTCTTTACAAAACTACGGACAGTACGCTATACTTGCAAAGGACTATTGATGGAAACGACGCTGCAAAGCAGCAGAATGTGAGGAAATATGAGCATATTAAACGTAGAACACCTGACCCACGGATTTGGAGACCGTGCTATTTTTAACGATGTATCGTTTCGCCTGCTGAAGGGGGAACATATCGGTCTCATCGGTGCCAACGGCGAGGGAAAATCTACCTTTATGAATATTATCACCGGTAAACTGATGCCGGATGAGGGCAAAGTGGAATGGGCGAAGAATGTCCGCGTCGGCTATCTGGACCAGCATACAGTGCTGACCCCCGGTATGACGATCCGTCAGGTACTGGCTTCCGCTTTTGATTTCTTATACGATATGGAAGCACAGATGAATGAAATCTGTGACAAAATGGGAGATGCCACCTCGGAAGAACTGGAACAGTACATGGAAGACCTGGGAACAATCCAGGATCTGCTGACTATGCATGATTTCTATATGATCGATGCCAAAGTGGAGGAAGTGGCAAGAGCTCTGGGACTGATGGATATCGGCCTGGACCGTGATGTGACAGAGTTGTCAGGTGGTCAGCGTACCAAAGTTCTGCTGGGCAAACTTCTGTTGGAAAAGCCCGATATTCTGCTGCTGGATGAGCCGACCAACTATCTGGATGCGGAACATATCGAATGGCTCAAGCGTTATCTGAATGAATATGAGAACGCATTTATCCTGATCAGCCATGACATTCCCTTCCTGAACAGTGTCATCAACCTGATCTATCACATGGACAATCAGGAGCTGACCCGCTATGTGGGCGATTACGACAAGTTCCAGGAAGTCTATGCCATGAAGAAATCCCAGCTGGAGGCCGCATATAATCGTCAGCAGAAGGAGATCGCCGATTTGAGGGATTTCGTAGCAAGAAACAAGGCCCGTGTATCCACCCGTAACATGGCCATGTCCCGCCAGAAGAAGCTGGATAAGATGGATGTCATCGAGCTGGCTGCGGAGAAGCCGAAGCCTGAATTCTCTTTCAAGGAGGGCCGCACCACTGGTCGTATCATTTTCGAGACAAAGGATCTGATCATCGGTTATGACGAGCCGCTGTCCAAGCCCCTGAATCTGTCCATGGAACGTGGCGAGAAGGTAGCGCTGATCGGTGCCAACGGTATCGGTAAGACCACACTGTTGAAGAGCATTCTGGGACTGATCCCGCCTCTATCCGGCGAAGTGGAACAGGGGGATTATCTGGAGATCGGTTATTTCGAGCAGGAAATGTCCGGTTCCGGTGACAACAGCTGTATCGAAGAGATCTGGCAGGAATTTCCCGCGTTTACCCAGTATGAGGTGCGTTCCGCCCTGGCCAGATGCGGTCTGACCACAAAGCATATTGAGAGCCGCGTAAAGGTACTCAGCGGTGGTGAGCAGGCAAAGGTAAGACTCTGCAAGCTCATGAACCGTGCCACGAATGTTCTGTTACTGGACGAGCCAACGAACCATCTGGATGTGGATGCCAAAGACGAGCTGAAACGGGCACTGAAAGAATACAAGGGAAGTATTCTCATGGTCTGCCATGAGCCGGAATTCTACGATGGCCTGGCTACCCAGGTCTGGGATCTGTCCCAGTGGACCACAAAGCTGTAAATAGAAAGTTAGTAAAGAAATGCTATCAAATCCCCGTAGCCCTTGGCAGGGTATAA
>NZ_QUEC01000024.1:0-68959 GCF_003478095.1 Clostridium sp. AF34-10BH | reverse complement strand
TCGGCGTAGGCTCTTCGGTTACCACCGGTACCGTCGGTGTCGGCGTAGGTTCCGGCTCATCCGGTTCGCACGGACAGTGAATCTCTCCACCCTGCTTATACTTATCCGCTATGATGCCTCCGACAACAGTTCCGCCATTATAGACAGTTGCATTCGGAGCCAGAATATATCCGAAAATAGAATTTACATTAACTTCTGTTGCATTGCCAAAGTTCCAAATAATTCTGTCTGCCCACAGCTGATGTTCCAATGCTTGCTTTTTTGCACCATGCGCATTCATCCAGCCGGTAATATTCACTGTACCGGAATCACTTACATTTACCACAACTGTTTTTCCATAAAAAGCTGCGCCAGTGATCTCTTTGTCATAGCCTTCCATCCTGGTATTTAACTCAGCACTTGTTACATTCAATACCAGTTGTGTATCGCTGTCTTCATTCGCCATAGCATATAAATCTTTGCTTTTCTGTACCATATTACCTGCCAGGACATTGCTGATCTCAGATGCAATATCTGTATCCCATACCTCACAGTTCTTCAGAAGATTTCCAGTATATAATTTATTTTCACCAGCTATAATATTATAACCCTGTCCAGTCACTTCCCGCTCAACAGAGTTCTGGGTTCCGTCAGAATTAGTAAGGGGAATTATCAGTTCCTTTTCGTCTGTTCTGCCTGACGCTGTATATTTAAGAATCTGATTCGGAGCAGAAAGATCTCCCAGATAAGATTTTCCCCCATAGCTTACCATGGAAACCTTTAATTCTTTAATTGCGGCATTTCCCTCAATATGGTCCAGATTTGAGGATACAAATTCATTTGTATATAATACAAATGAAAATGGATCATTTAAATCCGTACCTGCTGCCTGCACAGCAATCCCTTCGTTCCCTGCAACAGAACCTACAACCAGTGCTGTCACCAGAACCTTTACCACTTTTTCCCTTACATACTTGCTAAATCTGCTCATCTGATTTCTCCCTCAATGAAACTGCGTGTTTCAACGTCTTTAAACGTTTTCGTTCCTCTTTACAATCATTAAGACTGGCGCCATTTCAAAAAAGGTTCAGATTTTTATTATATTTTTGATCTTTTCAGTATCATTTGCTATTTTTGTAACATAAGCCTTAGTATACAGCCGTTTCTGTCAGGACTCCATGGATCAGAGCCCGCCTTTTTGTACCGGATGAGCCGTAGCAGGTAGATAGGGATACGATATTTCCCCTGTCACTTAAGTCTGCATCTGAAGCATACAGGGAATGTTCCGTGGCCCACTGCACATAATCATCATAGGAGGCATCTGAGGTAAACGTGGCAAAACGGTCACTGGTACTCTTTGTTTCATAATAGGAAAAAATCTCATAAATGTAGACTTTATCTTCCGTGTATATATAGAAGTAAGGATTCTCCTCGCAGCTTGCCGTCCCCTTCAGCAAATTTTTAAAAGCCCCAAACATGCTCTCATCCCGCATATTATGTCCGAATACAAAGGTATTCCTGTCTGACCAGTCTGCTGAAGCCCCACAGTCCATGAAAATGCATCCAGCATTCACACTCTCCCCCTCGAAGGAATGCTTCAGATAATAGTCATTGTCCTCCCCCTGTACCACCGGATAACTGATGTCCAATGCCGGGAAATAGAGCCATCCACGAAAATCCTGGTTGGTCCTGATAAGTTCGGCAAAGTCGATCTGCAGCTCCGGATAATTTTTCTCCGCAATCTCTTCCTGTGTTTCCCCCGCCGCAGGCTCTGCCACCACCTCCTGGCGGATGGCATCGTATTCATTTTTTGCTCTCTGCTCTGACAGATAAGAATGCAGACTCATTCCTCCGGTCAGCAGTACCGCTGCCGCCAGCACTGCTGTGATCGCATTTTCCGCTTTTTTATTTTTCATGCCAGTTTCCCCTTCCTGCAAGAATCGTTATAATTTGTTAATGATTATACCTTATTTTTCCGCATTCGTCTTTACGAAAGAGTTATTTTTTGATATTTTTAAGGTATGACTTTAAATAAGAAACTATTGGGGGAATAAAATCTTATGATACATCTTTTTGCACTGCTTTCACTGCTTTTGTGCGGTGTCTGCTATACAGGCTTTCAGAACAGTTCTCATTTCCACAATACAAGCAACCGGCGTTCTCTTCTGTTGCTTGTATTTGGAGGTGCCCTGCTTCTGCGCCTGCTCCTTGCATACACCACCCACGGCTTCAGTAATGATATCGCCTGTTTTGCAGCCTGGGCTGACCGGATTTTCACTTTAGGGCCAGGGCAGTTCTATTCTGCCGAGATGTTTACGGACTATCCGCCCGGTTTCATGTATGTATTGTATCTGATCGGAGCGTTACGATCTCTGCTGCAGATTCCTTATTATTCCGATCTGCATATTTTACTGTTAAAATTACCCGCAATTCTCTGTGATATTGCCTGTGGGTTTCTACTCTACAGAGAGGCGGTAAAGCGACTGCATTTTTCCGATCTGCAGGGAATCTTTGCTGCCTCTGCGTATCTGTTCCAACCGGCGGTCATTCTGAATTCTTCCTGCTGGGGACAGGTGGATTCCGTATACACGCTGATGATCATCCTTATGTGCCTGTTCCTCATGAAGGGAAACCTGCTTCCTGCCTATGCTGTCTACGGACTGGGTGTCCTGTTAAAGCCACAGATGCTGATCTTCACGCCGGTACTGCTGGCAGGGATCTGGGACCATGTGTTCTTACAGGATTTTTCCTGGCGGAAATTCTTCTATAATTTGTGCGGTGGTCTGGTTGTCATCTGCGGGATGCTCCTTCTGTGCGCTCCTTTCGGATTAACCGCTGCAATCTCACAATATACTTCAACGTTGGGATCCTATGAATATGCAGCCATCAATGCCTACAATTTCTGGGGACTATTAGGAATGAACTGGGTCGACCAGAACACGATTTTCCTCTTCCTGCCCTGTAAGACCTGGGGCACTATCGTGATCCTGCTGATCGTACTCTTTACCTTCCTTATTGCAGCCCGCTGCCGGAAAGAGCCTTCAAGATATTTCTGTCTCGGTGCCTTTATCATCCTGACGATGTTCCTGTTCTCCGTCCGTATGCATGAGCGTTATATGTATCCCGCTCTGGCCCTGTTGCTTTTCTGCTGCCTGTACCGGCCCTCTACACCTCTCTGGAAATGCTTCAGTGGATTTGCAGTGCTGCATTTTTACAACACCGCCAATGTGCTGTACCATTACGATCCGCAGAATTATGACCGCAAGGCTCCCATCATTCTGCTGGTATCTGCCGGAATGTTGTGCTGCCTGTATTATTTCTATAAGATCATCTGGAAATATTATGTTCACGGTGAAGCAGGAGCTGCCACCGATGCAAAGCCGCAGCCCACGATAGGCCGTAGAGCTTCCGGGCATACTGCTTCCACAAGATCTGCCGCAGGACTCGGACAAAGACTTCGAGAATATTTTCTCTCTCCCCTGGAGCCCATTCCTTCCGAAGAGAGAATCCATTTCACGAAACCGGATCTGTGCCTGTTGCTGGCAATCGGTATTCTGTACAGTTGCTTTGCCCTCTATGATCTGGGAGACCGCAAAGCTCCGACAACAACTTACGATATGTCGGGAGAATTACAGGCCATCGAGCTGGAATTCCCCGAAGATGCGCTGCCTGTGACTATGGCCAGTTATCTGGCTCCCTGGCACCAGCGACATTTTGGGATGGATGTCAAAAGTAATGCCGAAGACTCCTGGACTTATCTCGGTGAGATCATTTTAAACAATGTCTTCACCTGGCAGGATGTCTCCCTGCAGGATCTGCTGACACAGGCCACAGAAAACAGTACTTCTGATATGTCTGCCACAACCAGATATCTGCGTCTGTCATTGACGGATAATGATGCCTCTCTGATTGAACTGGTCTTCCTGGACGCGAATGGCAACATCACACGCCCGTTGAACGCAGATGCCTACCCTACACTGTTTGACGAAAGCGATCTGTACCCGGAACGCTATTCCTTCCGCAACAGCATGTATTTCGATGAAATCTATCACGCACGCACGGCTTACGAGTTCCTTCACGGCCTGCCGACCTACGAAAATACCCACCCGCCTCTGGGCAAGATCTTCATCGCCCTGGGTGTTGCCATCTTTGGAATGAATCCTTTCGGCTGGCGTATCATGGGTACTCTGTTCGGCATTGCCATGCTGCCGTTTATCTACCTGCTGGGGAAAAAAATGACAAGGAATACTCCTGCGGCAGCTCTGGCCTGCTTCCTGTTTGCCTTTGATTTTATGCATTTTACGCAGACAAGGATTGCCACCATCGATGTTTATATCACATTCTTTGTGATTGCAATGTACTATTTTATGTACTACTATTGTTCTATGAGTTTTTACGATACACCGTTGTATAAGACCTTTGTGCCTCTGGGCTTATGCGGCATCTGCATGGGACTGGGAATTGCCAGCAAATGGACCGGTATCTATGCGGGCTGTGGACTGGCACTGCTGTTTTTTGCGCATCTGCTGCGACGCTACCGGGAATACCTCCATGCCAAAGCCCATCCCGGAAAAAGCACCAACGGCATGGAGCATCAGCAGATTGTAAAGAAATTCCCGGATTATACGGTAAAGACGATCGACTTCTGCCTGACCTTTTTCGTGCTGGTTCCGGCAGTGATCTATCTGTTGTCCTACCTGCCATTTGTAGACAATTCCCATCTGGGACTTTTTGACCGTATGCTGACCAACCAGACTTCCATGTTCAACTATCACAGCGGCCTGGAGGCAACGCATCCTTATTCCTCTTCCTGGTATCAGTGGCCCACTATGGTCCGCCCGATCTGGTACTATTCCGGATATCTGACCGATGCAGTCAAAGAGGGAATCAGTGCTTTCGGCAATCCTGTTGTATGGTGGATCGGTATTCTGGCATTTATTTACATCCTGTACCTGTTAATTCGCAACAATGCGTTTCTCTGTTCTCTGACAGGACACACACAAACAGAGTGCTCCACAGATACTGCGACCACCCTGTCCCACAGAGAATATGCAGCAGCTGCTTTCCTCGCAGTCGGCTACCTGGCGCAGTACCTGCCCTGGTTCTTCGTCACCAGAATTACCTTCATCTACCACTATTTCCCCAGTGTTCCTTTTGTAGTGCTGATGATCGTGTACAGCCTGATGCAGTGGAAGAAGCATATGTCTGACCGCACCTTCATCATCGTCTGCTGCGCTTATGCTGCGGTGGCGTTTGCCCTGTTCCTGCTGTTCTATCCGGTATTGTCCGGGCAGCCGGTGGATGTGGATTTTGTAATAAAATACTTGCGTTGGCGGGATACCTGGGTATTGATCTCAGGTTAAGTCCTCTTTATAAAATACTTCATATAAAAAACAGTGCCAATCCAGGCACTGTTTTTTGGTATAGCATATCTATTCACTTACCCCTCAGCGATCGCATTACCGGTATACAACTGATAATATCTGCCCTTCTGGGCGATGAGTTCATCGTGGTTGCCGCGCTCGATGATGCGGCCCTGTTCCAGAACCATGATGCAGTCACTGTTCTTGACAGTAGAAAGTCTGTGGGCGATGACGAAAGTGGTTCTTCCTTTCATCAACTTATCCATGCCGTCCTGTACAATTTTCTCGGTACGGGTATCGATAGAGCTGGTAGCCTCATCCAGGATCAGTACCGGAGGATCCGCTACGGCTGCTCTGGCAATAGAAAGCAGCTGTCTCTGACCCTGGCTTAAGTTCGCACCGTCACCGGTGAGGACTGTGTTGTAACCATCCGGAAGCTGACGGATAAAGGTATCCGCGTTAGCCAGTTTTGCTGCGGCAATGACTTCCTCGTCTGTAGCATCCAGCTTACCGAAACGAATATTGTCCATAACGGTAGCGGTGAACAAATGGGTATCCTGCAATACGATACCCAGAGACTTCCGCAGATCCGCTTTTTTGATCTTGTTGATATTGATGCCGTCATAACGTATCTTACCATCCTGAATATCATAGAAACGGTTGATCAGGTTCGTGATCGTGGTCTTGCCGGCACCGGTGGAGCCTACGAATGCGATCTTCTGACCGGGCTTTGCATACATCTCGATGTTATGCAGCACGATCTTGTCATCATTGTAACCGAAGTCCACATCGTCGAATACCACTTCACCCTGTAATTCAATATAATCTACAGATCCATCCGCCTGATGTACATGCTTCCATGCCCACATACCGGTTCTCTCGGTACACTCCACGATCTTGCCGTTTACCTTCTTGGCACGGACGATGGTCACATATCCCTCGTCGGTCTCTACCGGCTCATCCAGCAGATCGAAGACTCTCTTGGCACCAGCCTGTGCCATAACGATACTGTTCAGCTGCTGGCTGACCTGGCTGATAGGCATGTTGAAGCTCTTGTTAAAAGTTAAGAAGCTGGCAAGCTTACCCAGCGTCAGTCCTGCGAAACCACCCAGCGCCATGGCACCACCGACGATGGCACATACCACATAGCTTAAGTTACCCAGCTGGGCATTGATGGGTCCCATCAGGTTTGCGAACTTATTCGCATTGTATGCGCTGTCGCACAGTTCATCATTCAGAGCCTTGAACTCCTCCAGACTCTTATCTTCATGGCAGAATACCTTGACTACCTTCTGGCCTTCCACCATTTCCTCAATGTAACCGTTGACTTTACCGATATTCTTCTGCTGCTTTACGAAATATTTTCCGCTTAAGCCCGCTACCTTACCAGTGACGAACATCATCAGTGCCACCATGATCAGACTGACTGCTGTCAGAGGCACACTTAATACCAGCATACTTCCCAGGGTACCGACTACGGTGATGAAGCTGGAAAATACCTGCGGGATACTCTGGCTGATCATCTGACGTAAAGTATCAATATCATTGGTGTAAATGGACATGATATCGCCGTGGGAATGGGTATCAAAATACTTGATCGGCAGCTTTTCCATGTGTTCGAACAGATCATCACGGAGATTCTTCAGTGTTCCCTGAGTTATGGTTACCATGATACGGTTGTAAGCATAAGTGGCCGCCACACCGACCAGATAAAAACCAGCCACACGGACAATTTCCCGGAACAGATTGCCAAAGTCCGGAGTCTCCTGTCCGATCATGGGCATGATATAGTCGTCGATCAGTCTCTGCATGAACAGAGTACCCTGAATGCTTGCCACAACGCTCAGTACAATACAGACCAACACAAAGATAAAGTGAATGCCGTAATTTTTAAAGATATACGCCATCAGTCGTTTAAATACTTTTCCCGGATTCTCAATACGTGTACCGCCCTGCATTCTTCTGCCGGGTCCACGCATTCCGCCGCCCATAGGTCCTGGCATTATGACTCACCTCCATTCTCATCAAAGTCGCCGCCACCCGTCTGGGTCTGGGCTTCATATACTTCCTTATAGATCTCATTAGTACGAAGCAGTTCTTCGTGAGGTGCAAATGCATCGATCTTACCGTTATCCATAACGATGATACGATCTGCATCCTGAATACTGGAGATACGCTGTGCAATGATGATTTTCGTCGTACCGGGGATCTCCGTAGCAAATGCCTTACGGATCTTCGCATCGGTAGCGGTATCCACGGCACTGGTAGAGTCATCCAGAATCAGTACCTTCGGCTTTTTCAGCAGTGCTCTGGCAATACACAGTCTCTGCTTCTGTCCGCCGGATACGTTACTTCCGCCCTGTTCAATATAGGTATTGTATTTCTCTGGCATCTTCTCAATGAATTCATCGGCGCAGGCCAGACGACAGGCACGGATGCATTCCTCTTCAGTAGCATTCTCGTCGCCCCAACGGAGATTCTCTAAGATGGTACCGGAGAACAGCACGTTCTTCTGTAATACTACGGATACTTCGTTACGCAGAGTCTCCAGATCATAGCTTCTGACATCCTTACCGCCGACATAGACCGTACCCTCATTTACATCATACAGACGGCTGATGAGGTTCACCAGACTGGTCTTGGAACTACCGGTACCACCCAGAATACCGATGGTCTCTCCGGCTTTGATCTCAAAGTTCAAATCATCCAGTACCGGCTTCTCACTCTGTTTGTTATAGCGGAAGGTCACATGATCAAAACGGATACTACCGTCTGTCACATCGTAGTCAGGTTGTTCGGGGTTGGTGATGTCCGCCTTTTCATTTAATACTTCCGCGATACGCTTTCCGCTGGCAGCGCTCATGGTCATCATAACGAAGATCATGGCTAACATCATCAGGTTCATCAGAATCGTCATACAATAGGTCAGCAGGCTCATCAGTTCACCGGTAGTCAACTGGCTGGCAACGATCATGTGAGCGCCAAGCCAGCTGATTCCAAGGATACAGCCGTATACGGTAAACTGCATTACCGGCCATACATAAGTCATGGTACATTCTGCTTTTTTGAACATCTTGTAGATGTTGTAGCTGGCCTTATGGAACTTGTCGATCTCATAGTCCTCACGCACATAAGCCTTTACCACACGCTGTGCGGCTACGTTCTCCTGTACGCTGGCATTTAAATCATCGTATTTCTTGAATACTTCACTGAAATACTTGGACACTGCTCTCATAATAAAAATGATAACGATTCCAAGGAACACTACCGCCACCAGATAAATACTTGCCACTCTTGCATTAATCAGGAACGCCATCAGCATAGCACAGATCAGGCTGACCGGTGCGCGGAAGCACATACGTAAGAGCATCTGGTAAGCGTTCTGGATATTGGTAACATCCGTGGTCATACGGGTGACCAGTCCTGCCGTGGAGAACTTATCAATGTTGGAGAAAGAGAAGGTCTGAATGTTCTCATACATGGCCTCTCTTAAATTTCTGGCAAAACCGGTGGATGCTTTCGCACCGTATTTACCACCCATGACACCGGCGAACAATCCGACAATAGCTGCCAGGATCATGTAACAACCGATGGCAAAAATATGTTTCATATCTCCCGCCTGCACACCGTCATCAATGATGGATGCCATCAGGAGCGGAATCACCATTTCCATGGCTACTTCCAGGATCATGAAAATAGGAGTTACAAGAGATGCACTCTTATATTCCTTGATCTGTTTTGCTAATGTTTTGATCATAGCTGGTTTCCTTTCTTGTATTTTTCTATCCTATAATAAATGTTTTGTAACCTCTCTGTTATGCATGACTGCCAGCATCACTCGTTACGGCATGGCCCGTTACAACGTCCGGTCCGCCTGCTGTCCTGCCCCAGATTCTGCATCATCTTATCTAAAATAGTTAAGAATGTCTGCTTCTCTTCTTCGGTAATACCGTTCTCCAGCTCTCGATTGAAATCCCGGATCTGCTCTTCGATCAGATTGTGATGCTCGATCGCTTTCTCCGTCAACAGGATCCTTTTCAGTCGGGCATCCTCCGTGGATGCCACCCGGACGATATAGCCCTTCTGTTCCAGATTTTGGAGCATTACCGTTGCCGTGGATCTGCGGATTCGGAATTCCTTCTCCACATCCTTCTGATATACATCGCCGTTCCGGCTCTTGTGATACAGATATCCCAACAGCGGCCCCTGCATTCCGTTGATTTCATTTCCTTCCATCTGAGCAAAGATCGCATCGATCTTCCGGCGGATCATGTTGTTGGCGGCCTTGATCTCAAATCCAAGCTGACGGTTCGTCAGTACACTTGTCTCCTCGTTCATCCTGCCTCCTTATCTCCTATGCCTCTAATGCGGTGTTCGTCAAATCCTCATGCCAGCATGGGATTTTCCTCTCTACTCGCGCAAACTATGAGAAACACGCTTCGCGAGTTTCTCAAGTTATCGCGGCAGTCGCCAAGGTCTCGTGCAAGCACGGACTTTGGCTCGTTGCTCGCGTAAATAAAAATGTTAGATAGCTAACCATTTTTGTTAGCCATCTAACATTATAACGCAATCTTTTATGTTTGCAAGAAAAAAAGTATAAACTCTTTATAAACTCCGTCAATCCTCCAGTACCCGGTTCAGAACTTCATCTTCCAGCACCAGTTTCTTTGCTGCTTCGCGGTATTTTTCCTCGTGGAGATAGGTATGGCGGTGGGGTTTGATGGTGGGAGCCATGTCGATGGCTTTGAGGAAATCGGCCTTCTTCATATGTAAGGTTGCCACGTAATCCCAGAATCCGGTATCTTTAAGTACCGTGCTGACACGGATGTAACGGTGATCCTGTACCTTTGCCATGATATAGGTGGCAATACCTACCTGGATGCCATGAAGCTGCGGCACTTCCAGGATCTTATCCAATGCATGGGAAATCAGGTGCTCACTTCCGCTGGTAGGGGCACTGCTGCCGGCAATCTCGTTGGCAATACCGCTCATGGCCAGAGAATCCAGCAGTTCTTTTAGGAACAGCTCGTCCTTGATGCTCTCATAAGGGGTACGAACGAAGCTGTTCACCGCTTTCTTTGCGATCATCACAGCAAAATCATTCACCTCACCGCAGCCGGCCTTTTCTTCAAAAATCCAGTCATAAAGTGCCGTGATCTTGGAAATCATATCTCCGATGCCGGAGTAAATGAACTTCTCCGGAGCGGTACGGATCACCTGGGTATCCACGATAATGCCATAAGCCAGTCTGGCAGGGACAGAAGTACGCTTTCCCTGCACCAGAAGGGATGCGCTGGCACTGGAAAAGCCGTCGCTTGAACTGGAAGTCGGCACACTGATAAAAGGAAGGTTCCGCAGAAATGCCGCATATTTTCCGGCATCGATGACCTTGCCTCCACCGATAGAGATCACCGCCTTTGCCTTGTTGGGAATGGCGAAAGCCAGCGTAATGATATCGTCAATATCCACCGTATCCAATTCATTGTATTCCAGAACATTCACGTCCGCTTCCTTCAGTGAATTCATGACCAGCTCTCCGAACATATCGATCAGTCCGTTACCGAAAAATAACACTACCTGATCCAGACCTTCCGTTTTTAAATAACCACCGATCTTACCTAATGCCCCGTTTCCGATCTTCAGGATGGACGGGATCGCCATCTCTTTTCCTATCTGCATGGTAATCTCTCCTTTAACATTTCATAAAAAAACTTTGCCCGAAACCGCGTCCGGACAAAGTCATTTTACACTGTTTTCTATTTCAGTTCAACTTACAATTGGATCCCGAACATCTGCAGCACCCAGCAGATCAGTCCCAATGCCCAGCTGACGAAAATTCCGTACAGGATCACAGGTCCTGCAATGGTGAATATCTTGCAGCCGATACCGAATACCTGGCCTTCTTTCTGGTATTCCACCGCCGGGGCTGTCACGGAATTGGCAAAGCCGGTGATGGGTACTAAGGCTCCTGCACCTCCCCATTTGACGATCTTGGGATAAATATGCAGTGCCGTGAGTACCACCGATGCAAACACCAGGATCAGGGAACACCAGCTGCCTGCCGTCTGGGGATCCATTCCCAGCACATTGCCGGTATAGTTCAGGATTCCCTGCCCGATACAGCAGATGATCCCACCGGTCAGAAACGCTTTTCCCATCTGTGCCCACAGATTGTGGGTGGGAGTCACCGATTTGACATACTGTTCGTATTCCTGCTTCTGCTGTACATCCGGTTGTGCCGGATTCCCGGACATATGCGGGGTCTCTTTCTGCATCTTCTGCTGATTGCCCTGTTTTGTGTCTTCCTGTTTCATAGATGTACCATGCCTTTCCGCCGCCCGGCCGCTTGCACGGCAGGCAGACTCTGTGACTGCTCTCTCTGATAACAGAATGTCCGTTTTCACTCTTTTTATGTATGCTTCTATTTACAAATTTTCTTTTAACACAGTTTTCTTCCATAAAAACAGACTTCTCAACAGCTCCGCGACCTCTGCCACGGCGGTATCCATATCATTTCCGGTATCCGTGATCTGTTCCGCATCCATAAGATTATGATCTTCTGCCAGTGTCTTGTGCACCATATCCGGTGTCGCCACCATCTGCTGCAATTTCACCGCGTCATAATAATACCCCGGTGTCACATCCACCGGAAGCCATCCAATACCGTCGAAATAGACCTCCGCCCAGCAGGATCCTGCGACCGCGGAACGCGTTATCCGCATTCTGTTCCCGATTCTCTGTTGTCGTTTTCTCTTCGATACTGCCTTCCTCTGCCAGAGGCAGCTGCAAAAACACGGTGAAATCCGAGCCCTTATCTTTCAGACTCTCTACGACGATTTCTCCGCCCATGAGCTGTACCAGCTGATCCGTGATGGCCATACCGATTCCGGTGTCATGTACCCGGATCATGAGGTCCACACCGTTTTCCTGTAAAAAAGTCTTTTCTTCTTTCCTGTGGTTCTGACTGTCCACCGGATTCCGGCTCCCCATCTTTTTCCGAAAAAAAGAAAGAACCAGAATTTTGTTTTTTCTTTGGTATTTTTTCAGATTGTAAGCAATTACACTGTTTGACGCCCTCCTTTTTTCATGCGATAATGGGCGATGAGTATAAATTTTATTTCATGAGGGAAATTATTATGAAAAAAAGAACAAAGAAAAAGTTACGGGCCCTTTTGGGTCTGCTGCTGGTCCCCGTGGTTCTGACCGGGTGCCGCATCCGCACCACGCCTGTGGGCGTATTTGCACAGATCATGGAGTATGCCGGACAAAACAATTCGCAGGCATCCTCGTCTCACGGTCATGGTACTTACCATACCGAGTCCCAACCGTCTTCCACTCCTATGCCCCAGATGGATTACGACTCGCTGGATACCATCGGTGAAGTCCAGACCATCATGGTCTATCTGGTAGGCTCCGATCTGGAATCCGATTACGGTAATGCCAGTCTGGACCTGGACGAGATGGAAGCGGCCGGAGTGGACACAGCGCACAATAATATTCTGGTCTATGCCGGTGGTGCATCCGAATGGCAGGACCGTGGCCTGTCCGGTGAGGAGTGCACCGTCCTGCTGTTGACCGATACCGGTTTCGTCCCCGTGGATACCTATCCGGCGGAAAACATGGGGGATCCCCTGACTTTGAGCAGCTTTTTAAATTACGGTTTTGATTTCTTCCCGGCAGATTCCTACAGTCTGATCCTCTGGGATCACGGTGGCGGACCGGTGCTGGGCTACGGCGTGGATGAGAACTTCCGCGACCTTCTGACGCTGGATGAACTGTCCGAGGCGCTGGGAGATTCCGTGGGCGCCCACATGACAAAACTGGAATGGATCGGCTTTGATGCCTGCCTGATGAGTTCCCTGGAAGTGGTTTCCGTGCTGGCTCCCTATGCCAATTATATGATTGCCTCCCAGGAGACCGAACCCGGCTGGGGCTGGAATTACGATTTCCTGTCAGAGCTGTCCGATGAGGTGATCCCGGGCGATGTCATGGGGGAATATATCGTGGATTCCTACATGGATTACGGTGAATATGTCTTCGACTACTATCCGAATCTGTACTCCGACCTGACCCTGTCCTGCATCGACCTGAATGCCTATGCCGAAGCCGAAGAAGCTCTGAACGATTATTTTGCGGAACTGGACACTTCTCTGGATGTGCAGAATTACCCCAGGCTGGTGCGTAACCGTGCCCGGGTAAGAGACTTCGGTACTTACTCCTCCGATATGGATTATGGCATGGTGGATGTCCTGCATCTGTTAGAGCTGGTGGGAAATGATTCCGAAGCCGCACAGGCTGCCGCAGAGGCCGTGGAAAACTGTATCGTCTATTCTGGCACCAACATGGACAATGCCGGAGGAATCTCTATCTGCTATCCTTACCAGACGGATGCGGATTATCGGGATGCCTGCATCGAAATGTTATATTATCTGGGCTTTGCTCCCAATTACACCCGTTTTCTGGAAGACTTTTACGCCATTGAAAACGGTGACACCCTGCTGGCAGATCGAGAGATTTCCAATGCGGAGACTACTGTTATCACCCAGAACGACGGTACTTACGATGAATCCGACATTACCTTGCAGCTGACCCCCGAACAGCAGGCTAACTTTGCTTCCGGCGGTTACTACATCCTCTGCAAGGCGAAGGACGAAGGCTATATTGCCGCAGAGGAAGACGAACGTGCCGATGATATGTATCTCTTCATTCAGGGAAGTACCCGTGTGACTCTGGATGAAAATGGTGTATTACATGCTGCTTACAAAAATAACGCTGTCTACATGCAGGATCAGGATGGTCTCTCCGATATTCCCATGATCCTGACAGAGACCGATATCAGCGACACAGAGAATCGTTATCTGGCACATGCGGTGCTGATGAATTACACTGACAACTGGGAATCCCAGACGGCGAAAGTACAGATCGTTGTCAGCGACGAATATCCCGATGGTATCATCCGTAATGCGATTCCCCTGGATCATGACGATGCGGAATTGCAGAGTGCCAGCAAGCAGTTGATCCATCTGGATGACTATGAAACTATGTCCTTAGTGGCAAGATGCAGCTACGTGACCCGGGATGACAACGGTAATCTGTTGAACTTCTTCGACTGGGAAAAATCCGGCTGGATGATGGGCTTCGATGTGGATCTGACCGGCGATTATCATACCGTGGTACAGCCGCTGGATCACCCGGAAAATTACGTATGCATCTTCTTCATGAAGGATTCCCAGGGGAATACCTCTTATTCCGAAATGATTCCGCTAAAATAAGGGAAGGTCAGCTTTCCAGCTCTTTTCCTTCTCTTCCTGCTTGTTCGATCAGGGTCTTATCCACGTCGGTCTCGTAGTTTTTGATGGAGACTTCGACGGGGGTAGGATCCTTGGTCAGGCGCCTGCCACCGACATGATTGAAGAAGACGATAATGCCAGCTGCCAGCCCAAGAGAATAAGATACTTCCAACGTATTCAAGCCTCCGGGTTCAGCACCCATGGTCATCCGGTACACTTCTGTGAAAACCTCATTGATCCCCACATCATTATGGTAAGCCATGATCGTATAGGCTGTACCGAAAAAGCTGATCAGGCACACAAAAGCAGCCTTGATCCACTGCTGCCAGCCTTTGTGTCTGTTCACACAGATCCATTCCACCAGCACATCTGTCTCTCCAACCACCTGCACATCGATCTCCGGACAGATTTCTTCCATAAGACTTACCAGTTTCAGACAACTGATCACACATCGTTTTTCGCCGTCCTTGGGAAAATGATAAATTTTGATGGCTTTTAGTTTTGCCTGCAATACCGGATCCTGACAGCGAATCTCTGCCACATCTTTCAGGAAAACATCCTGTGCCTGCACCTCCGCACTTCTGTCACATTTCAGATAAACCGTCTGCTGCTTCATATACCCTGTCCCTTCCTGCCGTTTCTGCTCTGCATAGACATATTTCCCCGGATTGTCCATATCATTTGTGTGCTTGCTCCTCCAGAAGAATTCCCCTGCTTATTGCACGGTCCGATGCAGTTCTGTGGCAAAATAAAACAGTGACCCGCAGATCTTTCCCGCTGCCATCCCCAGAATGGCCCAGCCCAGCCCGTGGCGGAAAGAGATTCTTCTGGCAAAAATAGGAATACTGTCCAGCATCTCCGCGATAGCCAGTGCCAGACAGCCGATGAACATTCCGGCAAACAGCCCGAAAACCGCCTGTGCTCCAATGCCCGCTGCCGTCCACAGCCTCATCTGTTCCGGGAAGTGTTCCCGCAGATAATTTCCCCACTGACTGTACTCTGGGAAAATCGTAACAAAACATCCCGCCAGCGTCCCGAAAATGACCATTTCCTCATAGAGAAGTACATAACGTGCGGTATGGGTCTTGCCTGCGAACCGGGGGATCAGCCCCACCGCCACCAGCACTGTAAACACTCCGGCTGCCGACAGCAGGCCGTAACTGGCCCCGGTTACTATGAGCAATAATTGTCTGATCAGCATTTCCGTTCCCCTTTCGCAAAGTTCTGCTCCCGGCAGTTATCGACGTTTCTTCAAAGAATTCCCTTCTGCACACAATAGAATATCCCAAAAGCAAAAATCCTATGCGGATGGCATTTTCTTCAGGAGTGTGCTATACTACGTTTATATATTTTTATTTACGCTGATTTCTGCAATGATCCGTAACCTGCCAGCGTCATTGGATCATTGAAACAATATGAAATGCTTAATGCATCATCATTATTTAGCTGAAAAAATAATTATTGTGAGGGTTATAGAACATGAATACAACAGATAATAAGGAAAATAATAAAGAAATAAAGACAGAAACGCTTCCTGCGAAAAAAGTCTCCGATTCTGAGACTCATCAATTGCATGTGGTCATTCATCCGGATATCAACGGTTTCGGGCGCCTGTTCGGCGGAAGACTGTTAGAGTGGATCGACGAAGTAGCCGGTGCCACCGCCAGACGTCACTGCGGCAGAGACGCTACCACCGTAGCCATCGATAACCTGTATTTTAAATCCGGCGCTTATCTGAATGATATTATTGTGCTGATCGGCAAGGTCACCCATGTGGGACACACTTCCATGGAAGTCCGCGTGGACACCTACCGCGAAGAACAGGATGGTACCAGACACCCTATCAACCGGGCTTATTTTGTCATGGTAGCCATGGGCGACGATGGAAAGCCCACTCCGGTTCCCGGCCTGATCCTGGAGAACGACGGGGAACGGATGGAATGGGACAATGCCATTAAGAGAAGAGAGTTACGATTAGTTCGTAAGAAAGAAGGATTCTAAATCCGATTCTCGTCGCATCCGCAGATCGGAGAACTCAGAAATCTCCGATCTCCCGGATAATGGATCAGCGGTTCGATCACATTATGGTAATTTTCCCGATACAGGTCATCTCTGATCCAGAAGATTTTTCCGTAATCCTCATGTATCTGAAAAGAGATAAACTTTTTCATGATTCTTCCTTTTCATTCTCTGAAAGCACGATCACCAGCCGCTTTGGCGGCAATGTATCCGCATCGGGATTATCCTCCATACCGATTCCATATACGGGCCTGTCATCGTATTTCTCCGGTATGTCATCTCTGTACTTATACATTTCACCGGACCAGTTGTCTCTGTCCACTACAGAAAAATATCCGAATATCTGTAAATAAGGTTTCAAGTCCCGAAACAAAAGCTTTCCTTCCGTACTCCGGGCAATATCTCGGGGTTTCTGATACAATACGATCTCCACCCGGTCGATGTAGAAATAATTCCTGTACATAAATATCCTCCTCCCGTTTTCAGGCGTAAAATCGCTCTTTTGTCTCCAGACAGAGACAGGCAAGTCTTCCACCGGCAAAGCCACATCCGCAATCTAAGAGATATACGTTATGTCTGTCGTTGCACCAGATGGAATTGCCCGGCTCGTCCAGATATCTTCTGTCCTTCTTCCACACAATGCTGTCCGTGGGCGTATGACCGCACATGGAGATATATCCATCGATACCTTCAAAGAAAAAGCTGTCAATATCCATCGTCCCCCGCATGTAATATCGGTCCTCTTCCCGGACATCCGGATGGGAAGTCATGGCATGGGCAAACAGATATTTCTTTCCCTCCAGCTCCAGTTCCTTCTGTAGCGGCAGTCCCTTGATCAGATCAGCAATGTTCCGCATGTCTACTTCGGTAATACGCTGTCGCAGCAGTTCAAAACTGTTGTAACCATAGGGAGCTAATTTGTGCCGTTTTTTCTCCGGAGTATTAAAGTACTCATAAGTATAATTTGCCAGCCAGTCATCGTGGTTGCCTCGTATCCAGGAGCACTTTCCCTGCAAGCCGGCAAGGGCACAATATACTCCGAAGGGGTCCGCAGTTTCTCCACCCCGGTCAAACACATCACCAAGGACGATCAGTTCATCATCCCTGGTGATATTGATCTGCTTTAGGATCTGTTTCAGTTTCTTCAGGTTGTTATGTATGTCGCCAATAACATAATGCATATCCTTCCTCCTTTTCTCATTTCCTTCGGTAGCACTTCTGATATCTGTCGAGCTTTCTGGAAGCGGGATCGCTCCTTGCTTCTGTTCCCCTTCGCCTCATATACCGGCGTATGCTTATAGCTTCTGCTCATTCAGACTCCTTAATATACTTTGTCCCATATAGTTTCTGCCTCACCCGCAAACCCAGTGTGCTCTCTGCTTCTCATCCTGCACCTCTTCCATCTCCGGAAAATCTGCCTCCAGATACAGGGGATTCGGAAAAACTGATATTCAAAGCGATCCTTTCTCTGGGAATCCACCCGCTCCTCTTCCTCCGCAGGAATCTCGCAAGAATCCCATGTCAGACATTCTCCACCGGCTTTATGCATGCTGTTCCCACTGCTTATTCCTATGCATTCCTCCCTGCCGGGAAGTTCTGGCTGTAATAGTCCTCAAATTTCACCTGAAATACAATTCTGGACCGCATACCGAGATTTCTGTCAAGGAACCCCTGCATAGGTTCCGGGTACCCGGCAAATATCACAATGACATCCTCTCTGTGGTTTTCCATTTCCCGAAGCAATGTCGTAATAGTGATCTCGCCTTGCAGAGAATATGCTTCATCAATGAATAATACGCCTCCTTTTGCTACTTCCCGGATTTCCTCCGAATATCATATGCATCATAGATGCCTGATAATGCTTTCCTCCCCGTCTCTTCCTCTCTTTCTCCACAACATCTATGGCAATATTTTTGTAAATAAGTGGTAGTATATTTAGAAAATAAAATGATTTTTGGATATGGGGATATGGATAAGGTTATAAAAAATTTCTGGCTACATAAAACGAGACGGCCGCAACCGTCTCATTTAAAGTCTTACTTTTAAAAAGTATCATTATTTGTATTATAGGAGCTATATTCGCAAGTGAATGAATATCTATTCAGGCTTTCAATTTGTCTCTTTCTTCAATCATTCTTTTTGCGTTTTCGAAATATTCCTTCCAATCCTTATCCGTTGCGTTTGCTAATTTACTGGGACCATAACTCCAAAATGGGATTATTTCCTTACGTGGATCCTTATCCACAAAATAACACTCAAATTTATTGGTCTTTACATAATCAACCCACGCTTTTTCTTCTTTTATATACTTCTCATGTATGTTTTTCAGTTTTGCATCCCAATTATCCAAGGCACCACCCCTGGATGTCACCGCTGCACTTGTCATATTGCCCACGGCATAAACTGATCCAAGGAACCCCATAAATGCATCTATAACGTCTTTTTCTATTTTTTCCCCTGTTTTTTCATGCCGAATTTTTGATAAGCTTTCTCGGAGTTGCTCTTCATCCTTCCCCATAGGAATCCGTTCCAATAAGACTTCCTCCAATTCTTTCCTTGATTTTTGCATTAACTCCTTCTTATTTCCCAATAAAAAGATTTTAGTCGGAGTCCACCAGCTTGTCATGATATCATTTCTCATCTTTTCATCACTCTGCTTCGGCATCAGTGAAGCATCTGCTACGCTATTTTCAACATCTCCAGGATATAATTTAGAAAACATAAGAGAATTATATAACATATTATTGTTGTCCCAATCCTTCGACAGCTTCACAAATTCGTCCAGTAATGTCCTTCTACAGTCTTTCATCTAGATCTTCTCTTTCATCGTAATCACCCTTTAGAAGTCCCCGAACCAGATATTCAGATCCACTTCCTCATTAATACCGTCCACAGCACCTTTTTCGCTGTACTGCCATACCTTATAGGCATACGGATAATACAGATCATCATTATAATAAGCGAACCACTTATCGTACTGTTCCAGCTGTCCCAGATCCAGCATCAGTGTTCCCATCTCCATGTTGTGATAGATCATGGGCTTGTAGCCGGCATCCTGGATGGTCTGGCAGAACAGGGCGGTCAGGCGGGTTCTCTCTTCCACGCTCAGTTCGTTGGCACGGCCCTTGCCGCCGCTGACTTTTTCCACGTCGAAGACGATGGGCAGTTCGATGTTATAAGGTTTTACCTTTTCCAGTACCAGATTGGCTTCTTCCAACAGTTCCTCGTCTGTGATGGCCTGAGAGTAGAAGTAGACACCTACTTTGATTCCTGCCTGTAATGCTCCCTTGACATTCTGCTCAAAGTATTCGTCCTCCACCAGCTTACCCTCAGTGCCGTAGCCTCTGAGGCCTACACGGATGAATGCGAATTCCACACCGTCTGCGGCTACCTTGGTCCAGTCGATATTGCCCTGATGCTTGGAGACGTCGATTCCCTTGTGGGATACTACCTGACCGTCCTGCATATACTGCACTTCTCCGTCCTCGAGAATGTTCAGGTTCTCCAATACATAATCATTTTTCTGCAAATCATCACGAATGGGTACGAAATTAAAGGTTCCGTTGCTCACAACGACCAGTTCATTGGGATAGTAAGGACGCAGGGTCTCTACCATGGTAGTGCCGGAGGTCAGACCATCACGGATCCCGGAGAGGATCTTGTTCTCTTCCTCGTCCTCAGCCTGCTGCTTTGCTTCAGCGATCAGGGCATCCACTTCCTCCTGCGTATAGGTCTTCACCACTTCCTGTGTGCTCTCTTCCGTCTGGCTTCCGGCTTCCGCTGCTGCCGCCAGATCGTTGGCATTATTCTGGAACTTGCTGTCGATCCAGGAATACAGGATTCCCGCAACATACGTTACCAGTACTAACACCAACAGGCATCCGGTCATGACCAGAATGGATGCTATGGTGTTGTTTTTCTTACGCTTATTTGCTCTGCTCAGACGATCCTCGGGGATCCGTCCGTTTTCATTTTGTTTTTTCATAAGTACCCCTGCTCTCCTTTTTCATGCTGTCTCTCTATAACTATGCAGCATTGCGGTCTATAAGATTATATATAACTATTCAGAGCCGTGCAAGTTATGGCAATATGTACGTCGAATGCTTGCATTCGTAAGAACATTTGACATAATTTATACGGCGAAATAACCACATAAGCAAAAAGCAAGCTCTGAAAGAGCGGTTTTGCGAATGCGGGCTGAATAGTTCCTTCATATAATATAATCGAATTTCCGACGGAAAGGAAGAGGAAAAAATTTGTTTTATGAATTATTAATGAATTGGCCCTTATCCGGCCATCTCCCGCATTTCCCGCAATATCTTTTTCTCCAGGCGGCTGACCTGCACCTGACTGATCCCCAGGATCCCGGCGATCTCCGTCTGGGTCTTATTCTGAAAATAGCGCATACGGATCAACTCCCGGTCTCTCTCCGGAAGCTCCCCCAGCAGCTGTGCCAGCAGCATCTGGTCCAGCAGCCTGTCCTTCTCCACATCATTTTCCACCGCACCGCTGCTTCCCATGCTGGCTCCCACACAGCCGTGGGCCGCGGCCACCACCCGGTCCGCCAGACACAGCTCGCTGCCGTCCTCCTGTCCGCTGCTGCTATAGAGGGATTCTACCTCCGCTCCGGCTTCCATAGCCAGGATCACATCTTCTCTGTCCAGCTGTGCTTCCTCGGACAATTCTTGTAAGGTGGGCTCCCTGTGCAGTCTGCTCTGTAAACGCTGTCTTGCCAGTCTGATCTTCAGCCCATCCTCCTTGATGGTACGGGATACCTTTAACAGACCGTCATCCCGCAGAAACCGTTTGATCTCCCCGGTGATCATGGGGACGGCATAGGTGGAAAACCGTACCTCCAGCTTCAGGTCAAATTTATCGATGGCTTTCATCAGGCCGATCACGCCGATCTGGAACAGATCCTCCGGGTCATATCCTCTGCCCAGAAATCTTTTCACAATGTGATGCACCAGTCCCAGATTTTTCTCGATCAGTACTTCTCTCGCTTCTTTATCTCCGCTTTGTGACTTTCCGATGAGTACTGATACTTCTTCCATGCCTCAGTCCTCTTTTCCGATCCAGTCTCCGCAGCGCATTTTCTTCCACATATGTACTCTTGTGCCCTTGCCGGGGATGCTCTCCACTTCCAGCTCATCCATGAAGGCTTCCATAAAGGCAAATCCCATACCGGACCGTTCCAGTTCCGGCTTCGTTGTAAATAACGGCTCCATGGCTCTGGCCACATCCTCGATGCCTTTTCCCTGATCCGATACCTCGATGGAAAGGGTATCGTTCTCCAGAATGCAGTGCAGCCTTACTTTTCCCGGATGGATGATGCTGTAAGCCGGACGTATCTCCCCATGTCTGGTGTATCCAGACAGGTTCTCATAGCCATGGATAATGGCATTGGTCACCGCCTCCGATACTGCGGTCTTGATATCCGCCAGTTCTTCCAGTGTAGGATTCAGATGGGTAATGAAAGCCGCCACCGCCACTCTGGCAAAGCTTTCATTACAGGAGACCGCGTCAAATACGATCTCCATCTCATTCCGGCTGCCCTGCGTTCTCTGCTGCAAAAGTTCTTTTTCTTCCGTCACCTGAATGTTTTCCCTCTCTGCTACCATGTTTTCCTCATTTCTGCGCCTATTATTGCACTGTTTTTCATAATTTTTTGAATGATTTCTTTCATTTTCGACAGGATCTTCCTTCCAACGTTTAACCCGGCAGGATCTCGACGATCTTGTGAAGCCCGGACATACGGAAGATCCGCTGGATCTGCCGGTCTGCATGGATCGCATAGACATGTCCGCCGAAGCAGGAAATCTTGCGGTACCGCCCCATGATGATCCCGATCCCGGAAGAATCCATGAACCGGGTATCCTCAAAATCAAACACTACATTTTCCACGTTTTCCCTGACCAAGAGCCTGTCCGCCCCTTCGCAGATATAGGAGGCCCTGTGGTGATCCACTTCCTCCGGCATGCGCACCATCAGGCAGTTATCAATGATCTGAAAGTCTTCCATATTTCCTCACATTCCGCTGTTTTCCAGCATTTTTACTCAAAAGAAAAGAGAACCCGCGCTTTACTTTACGCAAGTTCTCTTTCGTGTGTTGTGTGTCATTGTCTGATGGTATGTTGTTCTTCCCTACTGTGCCGTATTCTCTGCCAGCTGGGAACGATATCTCTGGGCACTTCTGGCCGTCTCCGTATCCGGGAACAGCTCTATGATCTTGTCATAGGTGGTGATGGCATTCTGGGCATCGTCACTCTTACGGTAAGAGTTGCCCAGGCTCAGCCAGGCATCCTTGTTGGTCTCATCGTAAATAACTGCCTTGGACAGGTTCTCGATGGCCGTCGCGTAATCCTCGCTGCGGTAAGCATTGTAGCCTGTCTCATAATACTGTGCGGACAGCTGCGGCCCGATCAGGCCAAGCAACGTCTTGTACAGCTTCTGGAATGCTTCGGAAGTACTGTCCACATCCACGGATGCCGAAATGCTTTCCAGGTTAGCCGCCGTCTGGGTAATATCCTGCGTCTCCAGATATGTGGTGGCTGCCGCTAACAGGCTGTCGATGGTCTGTAGCGTACCGTCGGTTCCCACATACCCCTGCAGTTCCTGATTCAGCGTATCATTCTCTGTCTGCAGTGCCTGCATCTGGGTCTCCAGTTCCTGGATCCGGGAGGTCTTGGTGTCTAACTGATTGCCGATGTCGGTGATGGTCTTCTGGGCCTCATTGTTGGCATTGGATACCGCTGCCGGAACCACCAGAAAATACATCACGGCCAGACCAATGATCAGACCGATGGCAATATTGATCAGGGAAGAGAGACCTGCACTCTTCTGCTCCTTCACATTCAAAGGCTGAATGATGATCTCATTGTCACTCTGGTAGCGAACCGCATCATCCTTCTTCCGGCGTCCGGTCTGCTTGCTATTCTCGTCCGGAGTCAGCTGCATCTCAACTTCCTTCAGATACCGCAGGGTCAGCGTATTGTTGCGGTCGATGTCCATGCACTTACGCAGTTCTCTCTCCGCTCTGTCCCACTGTTCACTGTCCATATAAAGCAGGGCTAACAGCTGATGTGCCCGGATGAACTTCGGGTTCAGGGACAGTACCTTTTTCAGCTGGATGATAGCCAGATCCTTGCTGTCCTGATTACAATAGACCAGTGCCTGATTGTATTTCTTGATGGTCTGGTTAATGGCATCCAGGCGGGCCGCATTGGACTGCAGCATATTGATGTAATCGTCCGCGATATTTTTCTCAGGCCGCATATTTTTGCTGATGACCCATTCGCTCAGTGCCGCAACGACCTCTCCGGTCTCAAAATACACCAGTCCAAGCAGATTTCTGGCTTCGATATTGTTCTTATTAAATTTCAGGCTCTGCCGTAAGCTGTTGATCGCACCTGTGAGATCCCGTACTCCTGCTTTCTCCAGACCGTCATTGTAGAAACGGTTGGACATACACATGATCTTCTTGTAGAGGGATACATCTGCTCCGCAGGACGTACAGAAATCGTGCTCTGACAGATGGCAGCCGCAGTTATAACAAAACATGCTCTCCCTCCTTATTTCTCTTCTTTTTCTTCGGATTCTTTTATCATTTTCACCAACAGATCCGCCGCATCGGTCAGATCCTGATTGTAGATAGCTTCCTCAGCGTCTTCCACTTCCAGACTGGGATGAAATTTCTTCAGTTCTTCTTCAAAATTGATCATGGTCCAAAGACTCCTTTATTTCCCCAACAAGATACAGGCTTCCCGCGATATAGAGCCGTTCTCCTGGCTGTCTGCCCGAGACTTCCGTCCGCAGTGCCGTATCCGCTTCCGTATACATAGTAAACCGGTCTTCCGGATAAGCTGCCAGTAAACCTTTCAGTTCTTCCAGCGAAAGCGACCTCGCCGTCCGCATATGCGTAAAAGCGATCCGGTCGAATAATCCCGACGTGATCACCCTCTGTATCATATGCCTGCAATCCTTATCCGCCGCCACACCAAATAACAGTCTCCTGCCCTCCGTGCAGCCGTCCTGTTCCACGGTATCCAGAAAAGCCCGGATGCCGTCGTCATTATGCGCACCATCCACGTACACCTCCGGAAGTACTTCTTCCATGCGTCCCTGCCAGAAGCAGCCAAGGATTCCCTGTCGGATCTCTTCCACAGTGGGACACCCGGATGCGGCACACATTCTGCCGTCAGGCATGTCCGTACTGCGAAACAGCACTTCCACGGCCCGCACTGCCAATGCCGCATTTTCCATCTGGTAGCGTGCAATGGTATGCAAAGTAAGACTAATATAATTATAATACTCAGAGCGCAAGGAAAAATCAATGTATTTCTTCCGAAATCCAAGGAAAGTATAGTCCTTTTTCGACACCGGTATCTGTATCGCACCAAGTTCTGACGCTTTGCGGCAAATTACCGCACTGGCATCCGCATCCCCGTCCAGATACACCACCGGAACACCGGGGCGCAGGATCCCTGCCTTTTCCGCAGCGATCTTCGCTGTGGTGTCTCCCAGATACTGTACATGATCCAGACTGATCCGCGTAATGACGGTCAGGAGCTTATTGTCCACATAATTCGTGGCATCCAGTCTTCCCCCCAGGCCGGTCTCAATGATGCAATAATCCGGTTTTTCTTCTGCAAAACAGAGTAATGCCATGCAGAATAGGTATTCATAAAAGTTGAGAACGAATTCCTGTGGCGCTTCTTCCCCTCGCTGCCCGTCCCCAGTATTAGCAGAATTGGTCTCCTGCAAAGCGTCCCATACCGCAAGAAACTCCTGTAAAAAAGCTTCCTCTGAGATCATTTCACCATTCACGGCAAAACGCTCCCGCATATCCACCAGATGAGGTGAAGTGAATACAGCCGTGCGATAGCCTGCTTCCCGCAGGATCGAACTCATGTAGGCACAGACGGAGCCTTTTCCATTGGTGCCCGCCACATGAATGATCCGCAGATCCTTCTCCGGATTTCCGAGTTTTTTTAAAAACCATTTAAGGTCCCTGCTGTCCGCAGGATTTTTTTTAACAGTAAAGCGGGGCATATCCTTCAGATATGCCACCGCTTCTTCAAACGTTATCATGTCATTACCGAATCTCATCGTATTCCTTATGCTTTACGTTCTTTTTATTCTGTACGTTTCGTTGCAGATCATGCCAGCTGTTCTAAGCGCTTTGTCACCTGTTCCATCATCTGCTCGTATTTTGCCAGCTTTTCCTTCTCCTCTGCGATCTTCGCTTCGGGAGCCTTGGACAGGAATCTCTCATTGGACAGCATTCCCCTGGAACGTGACAGCTCGCCTTCCAGTCTCTTCTGCTCCTTCTTCAGTCGCTCGATCTCCTGTGCGATGTCTACCAGCTCTGCAAACGGAATGTACAGGGTTGCACCGGGGATCACTACGGATACCGCATCCTCTGCGATTCCGGTCTTGTCAGCCTGGATCATGATCTCATTCGCATAAGCAAGGCTTGCGAAGAACAGCTTACCCTCCTCAAAAATCCTGCGGATCTCGTCATTTTCGCTGACTACATACACACTTGCCTTACGGCTGGGTGCTACGTTCATCTCAGTACGGATGTTGCGGATACCGCGAACGGCTTCCTTGATGGTTTCGATGGCCTTCTCCTCTGCGGGGAATGCACGATCCTCGCTGTACTCCGGCCACTTGCTGATCATGATGGACTCTTCTTCATTCTGAATGGTGCAGAAGATCTCCTCAGTGATGAACGGCATGTAAGGATGTAACAGCTTCAGGGCGTCGATCAGGACAGTCTTCAGCGTCCACAGTGCCGCATTCTGGCTGACTGCATCGTCGGTGCTGTACAGACGGGGTTTTACCATCTCGATGTACCAGTCACAGAACTCATCCCAGATAAAGTCATATACCTTCTGTACGGCGATACCCAGCTCGAAGTGATCCATGTTGTCGGTCACATCTTTTACCAGAGTATTTAACTTGGACAGGATCCACTTATCTACGGGCTGTAAATCTGCTGCCGCAGGGGTGGTGATATCTTTTCCGGTCTTCTCCAGTGCCTGCTCCATGTTCATCATGATGAAACGGGAAGCATTCCATACCTTGTTGGCGAAGTTACGGCTGTTCTCTACTCTCTCATAGTAGAAACGCATGTCGTTGCCCGGTGCGTTGCCGGTGATCAGGGTCAGACGCAGTGCATCGGCACCGTACTGGCTGATGATCTCCAGAGGATCGATACCATTGCCCAGAGATTTGGACATTTTCCGTCCCTGACTGTCACGTACCAGTCCGTGGAACAATACGGTCTTGAAAGGCTTCTCTCCCATCTGCTCGTATCCGGAGAAGATCATACGGATCACCCAGAAGAAGATGATATCATAACCGGTTACCAGGACATCGGTAGGATAGAAATACTTCAGATCCTCGGTCTGCTCCGGCCAGCCCAGGGTCTCAAAAGGCCACAGTGCGGAGGAGAACCAGGTATCCAGCGTATCGGGATCCTGTGTAAAGTGGGTGCAGCCGCACTTGGGACATACCTTCGGCATCTCCTTGGCTACGACTACTTCACCGCAGTCATCGCAGTAATATGCGGGAATCCTGTGTCCCCACCACAGCTGACGGCTGATACACCAGTCGCGGATGTTATCCGTCCAGTTGAAATAGTTCTTCTCCATACGTTCGGGGATCAGCTTGATCTCGCCATTTTTCACAGCTTCTCTTGCAGGTTTGATCAGTTCATCCATCTTAACGAACCACTGGTCTTTTACCATAGGCTCGATGGTGGTCTTACAACGGTCATGGGTACCTACGTTGTGTACATGATCTTCGATCTTTACTAACAGGCCCATCTGATCCAGTTCTTCCACGATGGCTTTCCTTGCTTCGTAACGGTCCATGCCCTCGAACTTGCCGCCGTTTTTATTGATAGTGGCATCATCGTTCAGGATATTGATCACAGGCAGATTGTGACGCTTGCCCACCTCAAAGTCATTGGGGTCATGAGCGGGGGTGATCTTAACGACACCGGTACCGAACTCTCTGTCTACATAAGCATCCTCAACGATGGGAATCACACGGTTTACGATAGGAAGCAGTACCTTTCTGCCATGCAGATGGGTATAACGCTCATCATCGGGATGGATGGCTACTGCGGTATCACCTAACATGGTCTCGGGACGGGTAGTGGCAAAGGTCAGAAACTCTGTGGTGCTGGGCGTTCCGTCCTCGTTCATCAGCGGATACTTGATGTGCCAGAAATGTCCTGCCTGCTCCTGATATTCTACCTCTGCATCGGAGATGGAGGTATTACATACGGGACACCAGTTAACGATACGAGCACCCTTGTAGATATAGCCTTTTTCGTGCATCTTCACGAACACTTCGGTCACAGCCTTGTTGCATCCCTCATCCATGGTGAAACGCTCTCTGTCCCAGTCGCAGGAAGAGCCCAGCTTTTTAAGCTGACTAATAATACGTCCGCCGTATTCCTTCTTCCACTCCCAGGCTCTCTCTAAGAACTTTTCACGTCCCAGATCGTGCTTGTCGATGCCTTCTTCCTTCAGCTTCTGGATGATCTTGACCTCGGTAGCGATACTTGCATGGTCGGTGCCGGGCTGCCACAGTGCATTGTAGCCCTGCATTCTCTTATAACGGATCAGGATATCCTGCATGGTGTTGTCCAATGCATGTCCCATGTGGAGCTGTCCTGTGATATTTGGGGGCGGGATCACGATAGTGAAGGGAGTCTTACTGTGATCTACCTCCGCATGGAAATACTTTTTGTCAAGCCACTTCTGATACAGTCTGTCTTCTATGCCGTTTGGGTCATAGGTTTTGGCTAATTCTTTGCTCATTGCTTCCTCCTTAAATTCTCCTGAAACTAAAGAAGCCCTCTGCTGACTCTCGTCAGCAAAGGGCGTCAGTAACGCGGTACCACCTTTGTTCACAGCTTGCGCTGCCTCGTGACTTCTTACAAAGTCCTATCCGGTAACGGGGATAACTCGTGAAAACTTACGCCCGGAATATCCGGTCTCGGCTCTCCGGCTTGGAAGCTACCTTCCACATTCCTGTCTTGAAGCAGCCTTCCAGCGCATACATGCAGCCGCTCTCTCTGGTAAGGGGAAATGTGTACTCCTCTTCGTCATTGCCTTTTGATCTGTAAAACTACTAATAAAAAATATAGTACAGGAAGCAATCCTTTGTCAAGAAAATCTTGTTTTCCTACAGATTGTCCTACAGATTGTATGATCAACGTTTAAAACTGGCATGGTAAAAAAAACACATTCTGGATCTTTTAAGCAAGCCACTTTTTCTATACACTGAATCCTAACATATCCCACCGAACAAATGGGAATTATGAAAAAGAAATTAAAAGAGGAGATCATCATTATGGAAAAGAAAAAATCATACGGTGTATTGATTGCGGGAGCCATTCTCCTGATCCTGGGAATCGTCCTGGCAGTCATTACCCACAATAACAGTTATCAGGAATCCGTTGCTTATGGCAGCCAGTTAAGCGATGTCAAGGCACAGCTGGAGGAAGTAGAAGCTTCCATCGAGGCAGTCACCGGCGGCACAGCAGACGGTGATCTGGATTCCCTGAATGCGCAGAAGGATGAATTGACCGCTTCGAAGTCCACTCTGTCCGACCAGAAGCTGTCCGCAGAGCGTCCTTACTCCTATAGCCTGGTTCTGGTATTCTTCGCTATCCTGTTAACTGCCAAGGGATTGTACAATGCCATCGCAGGCGTAATTCCCGCACAGAAGGCGGATGTAAAGAAGCTGGCGCAGGCAGGTCTGTTAGCAGCTCTGTGCTATATCGGATTTGCTTTCTTCAAGATCGACATTCCCGTGGGTCCCGAGAAGACCGCATTCCATCTGGGCAATGTATTCTGCGTACTGGCAGCTCTGCTGCTGGGCGGTTACTGGGGCGGACTTGCCGGTGCCATCGGCATGACCATCGCCGATCTGACCACCGCTTATGTGACCAGTGCCCCCAAGACCTTCTTATTAAAATTGTGCATCGGTCTGATCGTAGGACTGGTTGCTCACAAGATCTTCCATCTGAGCAAAGAGCATTCCGTAAAATATGTGACCGGCGTAACGATTCTTGCTTCTGCCTGCGGTATGGCATTTAACGTGGTAGCGGATCCACTGGTTGGTTACTTCTATAAAATGTATCTGCTGGGTGTGCCTCAGGATATTTCCAAGGCTCTTGCCAAGATCAGCACCGTAACTACCGGTGTCAACGCCATCGTTGCTGTGATCTGTGCTTCCGTATTCTATCTGGCACTTCGTCCGGCACTGAAGAAAGCAGGATTATTCCATGACATCTAATTTCGATACTTTTGATAGAAATGCACAAAAAGGCGGGGATTTCGTTCCCCGCCTTGCTATGATCAACGATATTGCCGGTTTCGGACGCTGCTCCACCACCGTGTCCCTGCCCGTGATCAGCGTAATGAAGGTACAGGTATGCCCTGTGCCTACTTCTGTTTTATCGAACCATTTGGGATTTCCTCTCTGCCATTTTGATGACTATACCTCTCATATGCGAGATTATATAAAAGTGTGGGGCGAACTGGGACTTACCTTCGATGGGTTATACTGTGGATTCTTAGGAAATGAAGAGCAGATCGACATTGTACGGGAATTCGTGAAAATGTTCCGGCCGCCCCTGTTTTTGCTGGATCCGGTCATGGGAGACCACGGCAGAGCCTACTCTTCCATTACAGAGACCCATGTTCAGAAGATGAAGGAGCTGCTGCCTCTGGCGGATATTATCACGCCGAATATCACGGAGTCCTGCCTGCTGACCGGGACTCCCTGGAAGGATGGGGAATGGACGCTGCAGGAGCTGTCCGGATTATGTGAACGGCTGGCTGACATTTGTCAAACAGCTTCCATTACATCCGACGAAGCCTCCACGGGCACTACTGCCAGTGGTTCTGACGGGAGTTCCGTTGGCGCTGTCTCCAATGGCTCCGCCGGTGCATCCATCGTCATCACCGGGATCCGTCAGGGCGATTCTCTGGTAAATTTCCTGTGGGATGACGGTGTCTATACCACCGTTGCCACCCCCATCGCCGGAGCCTCCCGCCCCGGCACCGGAGACATCTTCGCCTCCATCCTCGCTGCCGATGCCGTCCGCGGGGAGACACTACTAACCTCCGTGCAGAAGGCTGCGAACTTCGTAGGACTTTGCATCGCCGGAAGCGAAAAGGCCGGAACGCCGGTGCAGGAGGGCGTAGTGTTTGAGAGGTATCTGGCGGCGCTGTTGTAAGAATATTAAAGCTCAATGATTTAGTTGACTTTTCATTTCATCTCTTTTATATTTTATATAGAAAAGGAATTGTGGTTGTTCTCAAGAATGAGATCCCGTATAGCAAATGCTTAAACGGTGTGCTGCGATTCTTTTTTTATATTATACTGGCTATCCTCCATCTGGAAAGGGGGCATTAAAATTGAGTAATTTGACACATACTGATTCTATGATGAATGAAATCAGAGAATTGTTATTAAATGCACGTCAGCGCGTGGCGGTACAGGTAAATACGGAATTGCTGTCTACCTACTGGAATGTAGGAAAGATCATTGTTGAGTATGAGCAGGAAAGCAAAGATCGGGCAGATTACGGAAAGCAGACCTTAAAGGAACTTTCTAAAGGATTGACAAAAGAATTTGGAAAGGGATTTTCTGTTTCCAATCTATACAATATGCGCCTGTTCTATATGCACCATCAAAAATTCCAGACAGTGTCTGGAAAATTGTCGTGGTCGCATTATTGTGAGCTGTTGACGATTTCGGATCCAGACAAACGCAGTTTTTATGAAAAGGAAACCATCAACTCCGGGTGGTCGATCCGAGAATTAAAGCGGCAGATTTCCACTTCTCTCTATGAACGATTATTACTGTCAGAAGGAAAGACAAACAAGGAAACGGTACTTGCCCTCGCGGAAAAAGGTATTGAAATGACTACGCCAAGCGACATTATCAAAGACCCCTATGTGTTTGAATTTTTGGGTGTGCCGGAAAACAAGCCCCTGCTGGAAAGTGATCTTGAAAAAGCACTGGTCGCGCAGATTGAAAAATTCCTGTTGGAATTAGGTCGCGGTTTCATGTTCGTCGGGACGCAGCAACGCATTACGTTGAACAATACTCACTACTATGTGGATATGGTTTTCTATAATAAAATTCTCCGAGCGTATGTGCTGATTGAATTAAAGACAACCAAGCTCACACCGGAAGCCGCCGGGCAACTTAATATGTATCTGAACTACTACGCCGCAGAAGTAAATGATGAACATGATAATCCCCCCATCGGTATTATCCTTTGTACAGACAAAGACAGTGTAGCTGCTGAATATGCTCTCGGAGGTCTGTCCAACAATATCTTTGCTTCACGCTATGTTTCTTATATTCCAAATAAGGAGCAGCTCATCGCACAGGTAGAAGCTGTTTTGGATGAATGGCACAAACCGGAAAAAGAATAACAAAAGAATTCTAACATTACCGCCTGAGGGAATCACAACTCCACTCAGGCGGTAATACCAAGAAATATTTTATTTAAACTCCACCACAACGCTGCCCATAGCACATTCCAGCTCCATATTTTTAGAAGCGTTGTTGTTGATTTGTTTCTCCTGTGCCAGGCCGTTGTAACTGTCATCACCGACTTTCAGTTCACCCATGCCGCAGCTTAAGTCGTAGTTGAAATCTGTCTGCGTTCCTGCCAGTGTCAGCTTCAGCTCTCCCATGGAGCACTCTCCGTCCAATCGTTCGGTCACATCTCCGTTCAGACGAACGGATCCCATTCCTACGGAAACCTCTGCCACGCGGCTGCTCAGTGCTTCTACTGTCATCTGACCGGCACCACAGTCTAACTCTGCCTGGTCAGCATCCAGTTTCTCAAACGTCATCTTGCCAGCACCCACATTGGCTTCCAGTGCCCCCGTCTGCAATTCCTCTACACTGAGGCTTCCGGCTCCCATATCCAAAGAGGTATTTTCAAAATAATATCCCTCCGGCACATACAGGCAGATGGAACCGCCCAGGTTGCCATCACTGTTGCTGTTTGCTTTCGAAGTGCCGCGGATCTCCATCGTACCGCCTTCCACATATCCCTGGAACTTTCGCATTCCGTCGGCTTCTACCCGGAAGCAGTCGTCCTCTGACACCTGAATCTTCATGACACAGCCACCGGCCTGCACACGTAGATCCGTGATGCCCTGACTGTCATCCCCCAGAACATACAGCTCTATCTTTCCCGACTTTACTTCATAATCTGAGTCATAATCCACGTTGTCCTCCAGATCATAGTGCACATCGTCCATATTTTCCCGAATCTGCTCCGTCACACCGTCACTCCAGTCATCTACCTTTTCTCCGGAGATTCTTCCCAGAGTAACCGCTGACAGGATCTCCCCCGGCGAAAAATGCGTGGAGCCATTCCCCAGGCTTCCGCTCACTCCCAGGATCAGTCCCAATAATATGAATATCAACGCTGTGATGGCACAGCCCTTCATAAATTTTCTCATGCTTCTGCTTTACCTCTTTTCTGGAATAATCCTCCGATCCAACAACAGATCGCCGGTGTGGCGATTCCCGCCATGGCCACGGTCAACATCAGGAACAGAAGTCCGACACCTCCGCAGATCAGTCCGGCACCGATCAGCCCCATTCCCACGAAGGGATGCGTAAACAGACTGATGATCCCTGCAACCACCAGTGCGATCAGAATCAGTATCAGTGCTGCTGCCGTTGCCCCGAAACCAACGATCAGACCGAGCCATGCAACGATCAGCCCCGCTGCCACACCGATGCCTGCGGAAGCTACTCCCAGGATCACCGGAGATGCCAAAATACATAAAATTACGATCAGCACGATCATACCGGTGGACATTCCTTCTTTTTTCCGAGAGGACACTGCTCCAGCTGCCTGTGCTTCATTTTCCTGCCCAAAGCCTGCCTCTCCGGCACCGCTCTTCGCGCCGGAATCCGCCGGATAAGTGATCACCGCACGGTTGTCCGCATTGATCTTCTGGTAAATATTCTCTCCATAACCGTTCCCGAAAATGTCCTTTTTGATGTTTTCCGCCACCTTGGCAGGATTTCCCAAAGCCTCAATAACGTTCTGTTCATTTTCCGGACCCGCATCATTAAAATATTCATTATAGTATTGTAATGCTTCCTCCCGCTCTGTAGCGGAAATATTCTGCAACAGACTTTCCAGCTGCCTCATAAACTCCGTTCTATTCATTCTACTATGTTCTCCCATCTGCGCCTGTTTACGCCTCTGACCTGTCACTTAGTTTTCCTTCAAACAATCCCGTGATCTTATCGCTGTAGCTGCGCCACTCACTTTCATATAAATGAAGCTGCGCCCAACCTCTGCTGGTGACTTTGTAATAACGCCTCGTTCTGCCACTGCATTCCCGGTCATAGACTTCCAGACATTCGTCCTTCTGTAATCGCCGAAGCACGGGATACAGGGTGGATTCCGACAATTCGATCACCTGCCGGACCTCCTGCGTGATCTTGTAGCCGTAGGTTCCTTCCGATTCCCGGGCCACCACCGCCAGTACGATAGCATCCAGCAGAGCTGCTCCTGTATTAAAAAGCATCCTATCGCTCCTCTCTGAAATTTGCGGCTATCCGCCTTTCCTTACAATATTATATGCCGTATAGTATTGCTCTGTAGCTATACTATACGGCATATAATATCATGCGTCAATATAGAGAAACCGTAAGAAATTCTAAAGACTTTCCAAAGATTCCACAATGGCTTTGCCATCATGACCGGGGCTACTCCGTTAGTTTTCCATCAGCCAGAAATATGCACTGTACGCCGGCAGAAGACTGCCGCCGCCAAAGTCATGTTTCTCTCCGGTGATCAGATCCACCGCCGTGCCGCATCCGGCATCAAAATGCGCCATGAAATCCGCTCCATCCGCATTGATAGCCACCATGACTCTCTCATGCTCCGACTTTCTTTCGAAAATGCATTGCTTATTGGTCAGCAGTACTGAACGGAAAGCACCGTAATTCAATGCTTCCGAATGCTTCTTTGCCTCTGCCAGTCTGCTGATCCAGTCACACAGACCATTCCACTCCGGCTTATCAAAGCAGGGGCGCAGTGCAGGATCGCCGTCTTCCTTGCGGGCCTTGAAGCCCCATTCACTTCCGTAATAGACACAGGGAATGCCGGGCATGCCGAATGCCATGGCATAAATCAGCGGCAGATGATTCTCGTTGTTCAAAATACTTGCCACACGGGTCACATCGTGGTTGTCCACAAAGGACAGCAGATGCTTGCCCTTATACAGGGTCCAGTTCTCCGGTCCGAACTGACGTAACAGGGAATGTACGATCTCGAACATATTCATACTGTTGAAACTGCTGTAAAGTCCCTTGTAGCACTCGTAGTTCGTTGCGGAATGCAGCATCTGATCGTTCATCAGACGGTTGTAGTCTCCGTGAAGCATCTCTCCCAATAAGAAGAAATCCTGTTTGTAAGCGCTGGTTACTTCCCGCAGTCTTCTGACGAAATTTTCATCCAGACTGTAAGCCACATCCAGTCGCAGACCGTCAATACCGAATTCATCGATCCAGCCCTTGACACTGTCCAGCAGATAGTTCACCACATCGGGATTCTGCAGGTTCAGCTTCACCAGATCAAAGCAGCCTTCCCAGCCCTCATACCAGAGTCCGTCGTTGTAATTGGAATTGCCACCGAAGTCGATCCGGTAGAACCAGTTCACATACGGTGAATTCTCCCGGTTGCGGATCACATCCTGGAACTGGGCAAAGCCTCTGCCCACATGATTGAACACACCGTCCAGCACGACCCGGATCCCGGCCCTGTGCAATGCGTCGCAGACCTCCTTAAAATCTTCGTTGGTTCCCAGTCTCACATCGATCTTACGATAATCTCTGGTATTGTAACCATGAGTATCCGATTCGAATACCGGGGAGAAATATACCGCGTTCACTCCCAGCTTCTGCATATGGGGGATCCAGTCCTCCACATGTTTGATCTCATGTCTCTGTACTCCGTCATTTTCAAAAGGAACTCCGCAGAATCCCATGGGATAGATCTGATAAAAAACACTTTCATACGCCCACATATTAGTTACCATTCCTTTCTGCCTTAATTTCATACCTTGTACTCGTAATGCTTTTCCATTGACTGGTTCAGTACTGCTTTTATTTATTTGTCCACATCAATTCTTTTGCTATTATACACCATTTTTGAACCGTCTGTCGTTTTTTCTGTGTAAAACCACAAATAATCCACAAAATCCACCGACTTATCCACATATACACATGTGTCATATGTGGTTATGTGGATTGTCATATCGGATATCAACTCGTGTATCACATTGAAAATCATCCCTTTTGCCACAACCAGGCATCCCAGAAGCGCTCCACCTTTTTGGCTACCGTATCCACGGTCACAGGCTGCACCTGTTCCCACTCTCTGGGGAATAATCTCCGGTAGGAATACTGCTGAAACCGATCATCCAGCAGAACAATGATACCCACATCCTCCGCCGTCCGGATCACGCGGCCTGCCGCCTGCAATACTTTATTCATTCCCGGATAGCGGTAGGAATAATCGAAGCCGTTCTCTCCGTCCTCATCAAAATAGCCCTTGAGGATCTCCCGCTCACAGCCTACCTGGGGCAGTCCGGTTCCTACTACAATGACTCCGATCAGACTGTCCTTCTTCAGATCGATGCCCTCTCCGAAGATTCCCCCCAGCACGCAGAAGCCAATCAGCGTCTGCTCCTCTTCCTCCTCGATCTCCATACCGATGAGACTTTGCAGGTCACATTCCTCATTGCCCCGGAAGCGATTCAGGAAGTATTCACGCTCTTCCTCATTCATGGATTCCTGTTGGACGAGACATTCTTCTTCCTCTGTCATAAAATACTGTTCATAGATCTCGTAAATATGATTCATAAAGGAATAGGACGGGAAAAATATCATGTAATTGCCGTGCCGGTTCTTCACCACTTCGTGAATGTAACGGGCAATATTGTAGTATTCTTCCTGGGATCTTCTGCTGAACTTGCTAGTCACATCCCCGGCGATCAGTATGGTACGCTTCTCGGGATCAAACACCGAGTGGGCATACACCTCGTAATCCTCCTTCTCACCGCCCAGCAGGTTCTTGTAATACTGGATGGGCAGGAAGGTAGCGGAAAAAAGGATCGTACTGCGTCCTCTGAGCATGCATTCCTTCAGGTTTTCTCTGGGATTCACGCAGAACAGCTTCAGTTCAAAGCTGCCATCCTCACACAATCTGGTATATTTCACATAGTTTTCATCTTGTCTCTCGTAAATATCCAGAAAATGACTGAGCTTGAAATAGAAGTCCAGCAGATTCTCCCGTACTTCCAGGCTGACCTTCTCCTGCTCCTCCAGATAATCACTGATCACAGCGTGCAGTCTGGTCAAGGGCTGCACCAGCATGTCAATATCATCCACCAGCCGGTACCCGTCACAGTCCCGCTTCATGGACAGCAGCTGTGCGTTGCATTTCTCCAGCAGCTGGCTGATCCGTTCCGCATAGCCTTCCCGAACAAAGGTACTCTTTCCGTCAGACTTTTTCCCTTTGTGTCCCCTTACATAGAGGGAATCGGTACCGTCTGTTTCCTCCAGGGTAATCTCTTGTGGCAGTTGTTTTGACATACCTGTCATTTCTAATGTCATCTGCCCGGAAATCCCGTCTTTATCACGCTTTTTCTGGGCTGCTTCTTCCATTTCCGACGTGATTGTCTGTTTGATCTCCCGCTTGAGTTCCAACAGATCTTCCTTCCGTAGCGGTGCACTGTACATCTCCCTGCCCCGCTCTAAGAGGTTATGTGCCTCATCGATCAGAAATACATAATTACCCTGACTGCCATCTCCAAAGAAACGTTTCAGATACACATGGGGATCAAAGAGGTAATTATAATCTCCGATAATTCCATCTGCGAACAGACTTAAATCCAGTCCGAATTCAAAAGGGCATACCCGATATTTCAGGGCATATTCTTCTATTTTGCTTCTGGTAAAGCTCTCTTCGTGGGTCAGAAGATCATAGATAGCCTCATTGACACGGTCAAAATGCCCCTTTGCATAAGGGCACTGCTCCGGATTGCACTCCGTATGACCCTGAAAACAGATCTTCTCCTTGGCTGTCAGGATAATGCTCTTAAAGCGCAGTCCCTTCTGCCTGAGCAAAGAAAAGGTGTCCTCCGCCACCGTCCGGGTGATGGTCTTGGCGGTGAGATAGAACAGCTTGTCTCCCATATCCTTTCCCATGGCCTTTACCGTGGGAAAGATCGTGGATATGGTCTTACCGACTCCCGTAGGAGCTTCAATAAATAATTTTCTCTTATGATAAATGGTCTGGTACACATAGCTGACCAGCTCTTTCTGTCCATCCCGATAGTCGAAGGGAAACTGCAGCTCAGCAATGGACTGCTGCCGCAATTCTCTCCACTGCCAGGTATAGTCCGCCCATTTGCGGTAATCACTGATCAGCTGCTGGAACCAGGCTTCCAGTCTGACGAATTCATAATCTTCATAAAAATAGCGGATATCTTCCGTCTCTATATTGCAATAGGTCAGCCGCACCCGGATATAGGGCAGCTCCTTTTGCAGGCTGTACATATAGGCGTAGCATTTCGCCTGGGCAATATGTAAAGGCAAGGGTGCCTTCAGCTTCGACAGATCTCTATAGGTTCCCTTGATCTCATCGATGGTGGTCTCTCCATTCTGCTCGATGATGCCGTCGGCCCGCCCTTCCACGATGATGACATAGTCCTCCGTGGGATGGGTGTATTTTAATGCCACTTCTGCCTGATACTCCGCACCCATACGGCGCTGGATCATACGGTGGATCCGGCTGCCCTCCTGCATGGCATTCTCCGGGGATCCCTGCCTCCTGTCGTCGATGTCGCCACTGCGCAGGATGAACTCTACAAGATTACGTACCGATATTCTGACTTCTCCTGCCATGTGACTTCACCTCCCTCAAACAAGTCCCTACGATACCCAGATGCCTACGGCTTGTTCCGTGCTGCGCACTCTCACAAGCCTCCCCACTATTCGCATATCGTGGGGGCGGGGCTAAAGGTCTTTCATCCACTTATGAGCAAGCTCAAGTGGATTTAGACCTTTGTCCCCTGGCATCATATAATAAAACTACCCAGGTAAATAGTACTCTATCTTACCTGGGTAGTCAAATGACATTCTGTTGTTGAGAAATACTGACCTGTCAGTGCATTAACATGCAATCGCACACTGCTTCAGCATCTCTTCGAATTTATCATTGTAGCCGTCATAGGACACGGTCAACGGCTTCGTGAAATCCAATCCGTACACTCCAAGGAATGATTTGGCATCGATTACGTATCTGTTATAGCATATATCAATATCAAAATCACACTTTGAAGCTACATCAACAAAATGTTTCACGTCTTCAGGTGTCAAACGGATCGTCTTTAACATTTCTTGTTCCTTCCTTTCAATAGTAAGTTCGATCGTAAGTAAAATAATACACCGGGTACTTTCCCCTCACATCTGAAATCATTACTATTATAGCCAACCATCCCCAAATGTAAAGCTGTTTTTTTCTTCCAGAAAACGCACATTTTGGGCATTTTTACCACTCTGTTATCATTTTCACAATATATGTTCGCCGTATGGAAAACCTTTTCGGCGTTTTGTATATTTGTTGCGTTACCGCGGTAAAATATAAATCCCAAATTGGCGAAATCTACCGAAATTCCACCATATATTCTTGGAACCTCAGCGGAAGCATATTTCGTTGCAGATCCCTGTTTTCACGTTCTTTTATGGCTATTGTATGACAGAAGGAACGGAAAAGTTCCCGGTAGTGCTGTTCCGCAGCGGACAGTTTCTCCGTCTCAGATCTTACTTTCTCCCAGGCATCCTTCCCTTGCAGCGTATACCAGGGCTTTCCCGCCGGATGTATTCCGAACAGATACCGGCCTGCATCGAACACCAGAAAGTCTTCCATGGGAAAGCGGTCTGCAAAATGCACCATCAGAAAGGTCAGAATATTATTCTTCGGCGCGATCTTCGAATAGAGGATTGTATTCTCCAGTTCTTCAAACCGCGTAAATCCTTTCAGATGGTGATACTCATTCCCGGCGCCTCTGGCCAGGCTGAAGGTCTGGTTTACATACGTGTCTGCCATGGCATCCAGCAGATGTCCCGGCGGACACTTCTCGGAAAGCCCCTTTGCAATGGTACGGTATACCGCCTGGGCCTTTTCCGGCTTCGGGGATGAAAGAGCCAGACACAGGCTCTCATAATCTTCCTCCCCAAATCTGCGTTTCAATGTCCGGATCACCTTCACCGTCTTCTCCGGATCCGGCACCACCTCCACAGACTCAGAGAACAACAGATTCTCCTCGATGGTCGTGACCATGGTGTCCCGAACGGGAGAATGATCTTCATAAGTATTATAAATGGCAGTGAATATCCCTTCTAACGAATCCTCGCAATGATATATTTTCATATAATAAGTTTCACCTCCCGCTGTTTCTGTTCTCTTCCCCTTCTGCCGCTGTCAACCTATCATTTTGCATTGCCTTGCTTCTGCAAACGGCCGTCATCTACCGGTACAGGACCTTACGTTTACCTGCCAATGCAGGCAGTCAGGAAATGTTTCCCTGTACGCTGTGCGCTACAGTTCTCCCACTGCTGCAGGCAGCACTTCCTCCTGCCGTACCCCGTTCGGGAACATCCCATCATCAAACAAGGTCATCTGCCGGTAACTCATGCCATCGCTGCCGAACCGGATCCGTTCCTTCGGATCCGTCAGATTCCGCACGATATAGTCCTCCTCCAGCTTCGTGGGATACATCATCCTGCCACCACAGGTAATAAAATAAACAGCCCGTTTCATCACCACGCCCAGCTTCTTCAGATCCTGAAACGTAAGCTTTGTGCTCCTCCTGGCACTAAGGATCCGTCTGGCGCTTTTCACGCCGATCCCCGGCACCCGAAGCAGATCTGCATAAGGTGCCCGGTTGATCTCCACCGGGAAACATTCCAGATGCCGCACCGCCCAGTCCTCCTTGGGATCCAGCATCACATTAAAAAACGGTCTTTTCTCGTCCAACAGTTCCTCCGCCTTAAACCCATAAAACCGCAGCAGCCAGTCTGCCTGATACAGACGATGCTCCCGCAGAAGCGGCGGCCCCCCGGGAAGCGCCGGCAGGCTCTTGTCCTCATTGACCTTTACAAAAGCGGAATAGAACACACGCTTTAACTCAAACTTCTGATACAGATTCTCTGCTACATTTAAAATCTGATAATCCGTCTCCGGGGTTGCCCCTATGATCATCTGGGTAGACTGCCCGCCACTCACGAAAACAGGGCTCTTGCGGTACAGGATCAGTTCCTCCTTATTCGCATGAATTCCATTCTGGATCTGCCGCATGGGCGTCAGAATATTTTTCCGGTGCTTGTTCGGTGCCAGTGTCCGCAGCCCCTCCGCCGTGGGCAGCTCCAGGTTCACGCTCATACGATCTGCCAGATACCCCATCCGCTCCACCAGTTCGGGATCCGCTCCCGGAATCGCTTTTACATGGACATAGCCGTTAAAATGGTATTGATTCCGTAGCAGCCATATGGTCCGATACAACAATTCCATGGTAAAAGTAGGATCCTGTATGATACCGGAGCTTAAAAACAGTCCCTCGATATAATTACGCCGGTAAAACTCCATAGTCAGTGTACAGATCTCCTCCGGGGTAAAGGTGGCTCTGGGAACATCATTGGACTTTCGATTCAGACAATATTTACAGTCGAAGATACATTCATTGGTCATCAGAATCTTCAACAAAGAAATGCATCTGCCATCCGAAGAAAAGCTGTGACAGATCCCGGCCTTCGTGCAGTTCCCCATGTGCTTCCCGTCGCCCTTACGTTCCACCCCACTGGAAGTACAGGCCACATCATATTTGGCTGCATCGGTCAGGATCTCCAGCTTCTGCTTGATGGACAATTCCCCATTTTGTATAAGATATTCCACATTATCACCGCCTTTTACCGAAAATTTCCAGAATCAGAACGTTTGTTCTTGTGTATATTCAAGTTAGCACATATGTTCGATTTTTGCAAGTGGTTATTTTTTCCGAAAAAAGGCTTGCAAAATCGTGCATTTCGCAGTTAAATAATATAGGAATATTTTGTAACACACGCCGCCCGGCGGCAGAATGAGAGGTCAGTATGTCAGATATTGTCATACCTAAAAATTATAAGTCTCAGCTGAACCTGTACGAGACACAGGTTGCCATTAAGACAGTGAAGGACTTTTTCCAGGGATTGTTAGCAGAGCGTCTGCACCTGCTGCGTGTATCTGCTCCCTTATTTGTGGATCCTACATCCGGACTGAACGATAATCTGAACGGTGTGGAGCGTCCCGTGAATTTCCATATTGCAGCACAGGGAGACCGTGAAGCAGAGATCGTACAGTCTCTGGCCAAATGGAAGCGTTATGCCTTGCAGAAATACGGTTTTCAGCCCGGCGAAGGTCTCTACACCGATATGAGTGCCATCCGTCAGGATGAGGAGACCGACAACATCCATTCCATCTATGTGGATCAGTGGGACTGGGAAAAGATCATCACGAAGGAAGAGCGGAATCTGGAGACTCTGAAAGAAACCGTCCGCACCGTATACAAGGTTCTTCGCAAGACCGAGAAGTATATGTCCATCCATTACGACTACATCGAAGAAATCCTTCCTCATGACATCTTCTTTGTAACTACCAGTGAGCTGGCAGAGATGTTCCCCGACTACTCCCCGAAGGAGCGGGAATACTACATTGCCAAGGCAAAAGGCGCTGTCTGCATCATGCAGATCGGTGAGACCTTAGAGAATGGCAAGCCTCACGATGGCCGTGCACCGGACTACGATGACTGGGCGCTGAATGCTGATATCGTGGTATATTATCCGGTTCTGGACATTGCTCTGGAGCTGTCCAGCATGGGTATCCGTGTAGACAAGAAGGCTCTGTTAGACCAGTTACAGAAGGCCGGCTGCCCTGAGCGTGCAGAACTTCCTTATCACAAGGCAGTTATTGACGGCGAGCTTCCCCTTACCATCGGCGGTGGTATCGGTCAGTCCCGTATCTGTATGTTCTTCCTGCGCAAAGCTCACATCGGTGAAGTACAGTGTTCTCTGTGGTCCGATGAAGTCATGAAAATTGCAGAGGAAAACGGCTTACAGCTGTTATAAATAACCGCAATACGCAAATAACAAGCAAGCTTTGTTATAAAAACCCGGAATACATGATGACCTATATTCCGGGTTTTTTATTATAGTGTCTAACGCTTATTCATAAATCACAAATTTCTCATTTTCAAAAGTCTTCTCATATCCGTACGCATCCATGAAATCCCCGATCAGCAAAAGCTTCGGATTATCCACGATCAGGCTGCGCTCTTTTTCCGTGGGCTGTAATGCTTCCAGGGCATCCTCTCCCGCTTCCAGATACACAGCATATTTTTTCTCTAACAGTATCACCGGACGGTAAGTCGCATCCGCGTCCATCCGCTCCTGCATCTTATGCATATCCTCTTCCAGCTGTGCGATCTGATAGGAATCCAGATCCGGCCAGGGATTGAACGCTGCAGGCATCTGTAAATAATAAGACAGCGCCGGGATCTGTCCGTAGATCAGTACATCTCTTCCGGCAAGTCCCCGTTCATTCACATACTCTGAGATCCCCTGCATCCATCCGGCCCGTTCCTCGCTCATCCACACACCTTTTAATGTCTCATTATTCGTCACCTGCGCATCGATGTCCTGTATGCCGGTACCTTCGGCAAATGCAAAGTTTCTGCCGAACAGTCCTACCTGGACAAAGAACAACAGAAAGAAAGCGCCCAAGAGACATTTTACCGGCATAGCAGATATGGTGATCCGCTTCCACCGAAAGCTGCCAACATATTTGCAGAACCTGTAGAACTGCCAGTACATATAGGGCAATGCCAGAAACAGATTGTTCATGCTGGGGTATAGCTTGTTGTTACTGCCCAGGGAAGTGATCCATACGATCAGGAAGATCAGTCCGCTGATCAGCTTTTCTTCCTTCGGCGCGGAGGGCGTAAATATCCGCCACAGGGTCACCAGCAGAGTCAATGTCAAAAACGTCACTCCGGGCCAGATAATGGCACCGTAATTCGTATATTCTCTGGCACAGAAGCCCTGGCGGTACAGCCAGAACACCATCACAGCCGCCAGTGCGATACTTCCCGCCCATTCCAGGATCCGCAGAACCTTTGTTACTGTATCTTTTCTCACGTAGGAGCCGATGAGTTCCAATACTCCCACAGTGACAATCCCCACTACAAAGAACACGCACATCCGGATCTCCCAGTACAGATTCTGAAAATACCAGTCGAACATGCCCATGATCATGGATGCAGCCGTATAGTCCGTTGCCACCTCCGTCATGGAAAACAGTCGCAGAATGCCCTTCACATATTCATCCATGCCGTAGCAGATCTGGATATAACCGAATAATACTAGCAGTGCCGTCAGATACCCCGCCAGACACATGCCGGTATCCTGTAATAATTTCTTACGGAGTTTCACCCCCGCTGCCTTTTTCCGCGCTTTTATTTTTTCCGCAGTTTCTGTCGTCTCCCCAGCCTGACCGAGACTCTTTCCAATCTCTTTGCGCGCTTCCAGCCAGCAGATGATTCCGTAAGCCCACACGCCCACGATCATGGCCGCCTCCGGCAGATTGGAGAATCGGGACAGCACATTACAGCCCAGCGCTACTCCGGCGGCAAACAGCCACCCCTTTTTCCCCCGGGCAAGGCCAAGATACAGACAGACCACCGATACCAGATAGAACACGTAGGTCACATAATTGTAAAAAGAGCCCGTGGGGCACCAGCAGAAGCTCACCGCCGTAAATTCTCCCAGGAATACCAGAAGTGCCGGGATCTTCAGTACTTTCGTGCAGAAATAATACCCAAGCACCGCCAGCAGACTGATACTCAGTCCGGTATAAAAGTTCATGCCGATCAAAGTCCCGGCCCCGGGCAGCAAACTGAAAAAATGTCCGATGGCTGTGGTCAGATAGGTGGAAAACAGCCACATGGGATCCATATGCTGCGTCCCCATATATTCAAAGTTCGCATAGCCGTAACCGGTATCCCACAGATCCAGTCCCCAGGCAATATGCCGCAGAGGATACAGCACCAGGATTGCCACGAATACAAATTCCCAGAGACGTCTCTGACTGTCAATACCCGCTTTTTTATTTTTTATTATCTCTGTCACTCCATTACCTCTCTTTTGAACATAGTATCTACGTCCCGTATTTTCTCTGTCAGACTGCGATAGGGACGGATATGCAGGAATATCTTATGCAGTCCGTCGCAGATAGCTTTCCGCACAAAATCCACCAGAATTCCCAGTACAAATACTACCACAACAACAAGTACCGTCCACAACAGCAACGGCAGTACACCGTCGATTTGCTCCACACCAAGCCACTTCTGCCAGGCATAGCGCACACCCAGATTTTCATGCAGCAGATACACTCCCAGCGTATAGGGCGCGATCCTCACCGCCACACTGCCGATCTTTCCCTGTATGCTGCTGTCCAAAAACAGGCAGAACAGCCCCAGTGAAGCCAGAAACGGGAAAATATGGTTATACTCATACGGAATCTTCAGGATCAGCTCCAGACTGCCTGTTTTCAAATAAAACAGGTGCAAAAGCATGGCTTCTCCAAAGGTTCCGAAGATACCGATCAGATACAACAATAATGCCCGGGATTTTTTCTGTAAAAACGGGATTCCAAATCGGCGCAGGTAAGCCGCCGCGCAGAATACACACAGATACCAGAGACAATCATAGCCTTTACCGTCTTCTTCCAGCCGGAAGGGCAGCACAGATTTTAACAGGCAGAAGGTGACAAACAGCAATACTAATGCCACCTGAAACTGCTGCTTCGTCATCCGCCGCAGTCCCATTCCCACAAAGGGGAGCAATATATATAAGAAAAGATACGCTGTCAGGAACCAGTAATGTCCCATAGTCACCGGGAACAACAGGGTCAGATAATAGTGAGTGCTGACTTCCGCCGCGGGAACGATCCCAGTCACCACCGCCAGCACACCGATGCCCACAGAATACAGCCACAGCTGCAGCCACAGTGTAAGCAGCCTGCTCAGTTTAAAAGAGCTTTCGCATAAAAAGTATCCGCTGATCATCATATACACATTCACAGCTACAATGCAGAATGCTTCCAACAGCCAGGCTACCATATCCTGCACCGATAAAGGCGCCGTCAGATCCGGCAACAGTCCTCCCTTGCCCAGATAGTGCAGCACCACGACCATCATCATTGCCACACAGCGCAGTACTTCCAGATTTGCCATACGTTCTTTTTTCTGCATATCGATTCCCGTTTCCTTCCTGCCATTGCTTCGTGCTACGCACTACCACAATTCTACCCAAGGTCTTTCACCCACTTATGAGCAAGCTCATGTGGGCTTAGACCTTTTGACCCTGGTATCATTATATTACTTTGTAACATATTATGTAAAGCAAAAGCGATTCCGCCCAGATTCTGCCTGATAAAGATGTTAATTTAGGAAATCGTTTTCATATTGATGTAGATATTTGTGTAAAACTTTGGTAAAATGCATCTATCAATACTAATCTGCATCGGAGGTGTCTGTTTTGACAAAAAATACCAAGAAAAACCCTATTCCTCTCTGGAAGCGGATACGCTTTAAGCTGATCTTCGCTTTTCTGATCCCTGTGGTCTTCATCATTGTCTTAGGCTTCGTATCCTATCAGAAGGCTACCACTCAGATCATTGCAACCTACCGTGACTCCGTAGACCAGACCGTCAGCATGATGAATCAGTACCTGACGCTTTCTTTTGACACGGTCCAGTCCAACTACAAGGGATATATGAATGAGGATACCCTGAAGCAGTATCTGAACGGTCTGTATGATAACGATGCCACTACCTTGTACAATACTCCAAACACCTATGAAGACACCTTTATCAAAGCCGTGACCACGGATGCCCTGCTCTCCAATATTTACGTGCTCTCCGACAAAGAGCGGACGATCTCTACCACGAAAACGAAGGAGACCGGTCTCTTAAGTGCGTACCTGGAAAGCTCCCAGGGGCAGATTTTATCTGCGGACAGGGCAAAATATTACCTTTTCGGCAACCAGTCCGAGGTCGATGCAAAGCTTGGCACGGATTCCTCCAAATACAGTGTCCGCCTCGCCAGATATTTCTCCAACGCTCCGGCGATCCTGATCATTGATTTCAAACCGAGTGTCCTGGATACCTCCTTATCCTCCCTGGATGGCGGTGAGGGCAGTCTCGTAGGCTTTGTCACCTGCGATGGCAACGAATACCTCTCCTCCCGGTCCGATACAGCGGCAGAAAATACGTTTGTCGGCAAATCCTATGTAGATGAAGCATTTGCCTCTGAGGAAGACAACGGCTCCTCCTATGTGGAAGAGGCAGGCGACGAATATCTTTTTCTCTATTCCAAGATCGGTGCCCGTAATGCCATGATCTGTGCCCTGATCCCTCAGGCAAATATCATCGGTCAGACAGCGGAGATTAAAAATGTATCTCTGATCCTTGTCGTTGCAGCAAGTGCCGTGGCGATCCTACTAGGGTCTCTGCTGGCCGGACAGTATGGCGGCTCCATCTACTATTTTATCCGCCGGCTGAAAAAAGTCTCTGACGGAGATCTGACGATCGAAGTCCACTCCAAGCGCAATGACGAATTCCAGCTATTAGCTGATGGCATCTGTGATATGATCGCACACATGAAGAAGCTGGTATCCGGGCTGAAGGATGTCAATGAAGAATTATCCCGGGCTGCCACCGATATGTCTGCGGCTTCCTCACATTTCCTGGCGACCTCCCAGGATATCCAGAATCAGGTAGGCGAAATGCGCCAGGGTATCGAAAAACTGGATGAAAGCTCTGAGGACTGCCTGCAGCAGATGGACTCTCTGTCCGACACCATCGGCAGCGTATCCTCACATTCTGACCAGATCAGTGCGCTTGCCACCGGCACCACCGCTGCGATCCATACCGGTATCGAATCCGTGGAACATCTGAAGGAGAACACCTCTTCCACCATGCAGATCACCTCCAACATCGTAGATACCATCGGCAGGCTGAACGAGAAATCCAAAGCCATCGGCTCCATCACTGAAGCCATTAATGAGATTGCAGAGCAGACCAACCTCCTGTCCCTTAACGCTTCCATTGAAGCTGCCAGAGCCGGCGAATCCGGAAGAGGCTTCGCAGTGGTCGCTCAGGAGATCCAGAAGCTGGCGGATCAGTCCCTGCACTCCTCCGGTGAAATCTCCAGGATCATCGAAGAGATTGAGATTACCACTGACGAAGCTACGCAGGTTGCCAGACAGGCCGAGGGCATTGTAGCGGATCAGAACCAGTCCGTTGGCAGTACCACAGACTCCTTCCGTGAGATAGATTCCAAGGTAACAGAGCTTCTGAAATTCCTGCAGCAGATCAATGCAGGCGTGTCGGAAATGGAACACCAGCGCACCACTACCCTGTCTGCCATCTCCGGTATCTCCGCAGTATCCGCAGAAACTGCTGCCGGGTCCTCCAATGTACAGACTGCTGCCGAAAAACAGCTGCAGGCTATTCAGGATCTGGACAAAGCTACCTCCGCACTGGCAGCCCGCTCAGAAGAGCTGACTACGATTCTGGAAGGTTTCATTGTATAGAAATGGCTATACACCCTGGAGAAAATATGTTATACTGATAACATCTTTTGACAAAGAAATTCTTAGGAAAATACATATAGAGAGGTAATCTTATGAGCAAAAAAAGAGTTGTCGTATCTCTGGGACATGATGCCCTGGGCTATACCACTACCGAGCAGTGGGATGCGGTAAAAGTAACCGCAAAAGCACTGGCAGATCTGGTGGAGGCTGATTATCAGCTGACCATCACCCACAGTAACGGTCCGCAGGTCAGCATGATCCACAAGGCCATGACAGAGCTGCGTCGTGTCTACATCGATTATACCCCCGCACCTATGTGTGTCTGCTCCGCTATGAGTCAGGGTTATGTTGGCTACGATATCCAGAACTCTCTCCGGGCAGAGCTGCTGGACCGCGGTATCTCCAAGCCGGTCAGCACTATCCTCACCCAGGTAACCGTAGACCCTTATGACGAGGCTTTCTATGAGCCCACCAAGGTCATCGGCCGTTATATGTCCAAAGAGGATGCTGAGATTGAGGTGAAAAAGGGCAACTATGTCAAGGAGGATCCCGGCAAGGGCTTCCGCCGTGTAGTTGCAGCTCCCAAGCCCATTGATATTGTAGAGATTGAAGCCATCCGTGCTCTGGCAGCCGCAGATCAGGTCGTTATCGCCTGCGGTGGAGGCGGAATTCCCGTCATCGAGCAGAAGCATGCCCTGAAGGGTGCTTCCGCTGTCATTGAGAAAGATGCCATCGCCGGTAAGCTGGCTTCCGACTTAAACTGTGATGAGCTGATCATCCTGACCAGTGTTCCCTGCGTTTATAAAAATTACAGCAAAGAGGATCAGACTGCATTGGAGACTCTCACCGTTGCGGAAGCCAAGACACTGATGGCAGAAGGTCAGTTCGAGGAAGGCACCATGCTTCCCAAGATCGAGGCAGCCATTGCTTATCTGGAGAAGGTTCCAGCAGGAAAGGTCCTGATCACTTCCATGGATCACGTCAAGGATGCCATCAGGGGCAAGGCCGGCACCGTGATCACCGCTTAATTTTATATCGGAAGCAGTTAAGGCAACACAAAAGGAGATATCCGCCACGGATACCTCCTTTTTACATGTCATGATTCTAATATCTCTGGGTTATATATCTCTGATCTCTATGCTTCCTTTCCGGTCAGATGGTTCGACAGGATATTATACAATGTCTTCGGGTTGATGGGCTTGGACAAGTGATAGTTCATTCCGGCCTCCAGTATCTTTTTCTTCTCCTCTTCAAAGGCATCCGCTGTCATGGCAATGATAAGCACCGTTTTGCAATCTCCACCACACATCCGGCTTTTTCCAGGATCAGCTGGGCCACATAAATGTTGATCTCGTTATCTTCCACCAGTAAAATTCTGGCATCCATCAGATTCTCCGTGATGTTTTCCTCGGAACGCTCCTGGGAGAACGGATCGTACAGGTGCGGCAGGAACTCCGGACTCATTCCGATACCGTTATCCCTCACACGAAACCGGATTCCCACCTTGTCATCCTACTTCATTTCTACACCACAGATACAATACCAACATTTTCCTTTTCGTTCTGCATACCATGCCATACTTAACTTATACTCTCCCTCTAAATAATTGCTATCTCTGTATAGATGTACTTCTGTAATAAACATTCCTAGGCCAGCCATCTACAACAAACTGATCGGCAAATTTATAGCCTGTACTCTCTATGCTACATACAGACGGAGTATTATTAGGATGAGCACAACACCAAATAGTATCATAACCCATCTGTCTAGCTTCTCTTATAGTAGCATCCATGAAGCTCTTCTGTATACCATTACCTCTATATTCCATATCAACCACAACGAGTTCATGACACATAATTTTATTGCCAGGAATTTCCATCCAATCAGTAATAGACTTAGAGAAGAACAAACCACCTTCAAATGCAAAGCTTGCTGCAATAAGCTTATCTTTATTATATGATGCCAGGGTCAAAAGGTCTAAGCCCACATGAGCTTGCTCATAGGTGGGTGAAAGACCTTAGGCCCCGCCCCGATATGAGCATAAAAGTGGGATGATAATCCCACGATATGCGAATATTGGGTAGGATTGTGGGAGTGCGTAGCATGGAACAATCCGTAGGCATCAAAGTCGGGGGCTTTTGACCCCGACATCATTATATACGCCTAATAAGATATAATCACCATCCAAACATTCCTGTATAGTTCTTTCATCTGTAGGATAATAATATTCATCATGCAGCAAAGTCTTATTAACTTCATCCTGTAATTTAATAACAGGTTTCAAGTCTCTTTTTGGTTTCTTTATCTCAATCCTTCTTATTGATAAATCAAAATATTGACTCATATGAAACCTCCATTTACTCCGGCTTTTTTACTCGTATTTTTCCAGATAGAAGGAATACAGGATCCTCTCTTTCACGGGCAGCTGCATCAGCTTCGTCAGTGCCTCCTCATAGTATTGGATCTGGACGCTGTAGCGGTTCCAGAGGGCTTGCAGGGAATCGATCACATCGGTCTTGTAGTCCAGCAGGACGATCTCTCCGTTTTCTATAAAGAAGACATCGATGATACCCTGAATGAGAACCTTTTCCCCTTCAGGAAGGTCCTGATCCAGGCGCTTCGCATCAATGCCCAGCACGAAGGGCTGCTCTCTGTACAAAAGGCCCTGTTCGAAAGCTCTCCACATGCGGTAGGCCAGCTCCTGTTCCAGAAAATGCCGGATTTTGGGAAGGCTTACGGCCTGCGCATACTCCTCTGTCAGTCGTAGGGAAGCTGTCTCCCGCTGCAGGAATTCCTTCAGACGTACCTGTAACCGGTCCGTATCCAGGCCCTGACGGTATTCCTCATAAGTCCCAGGGCATCCGGCAAATAGTCCGGATTCCATAAACAGATAAGAAAAGTCCAACAGTTCCATGGTCCGGTGGAACGCGTTACCGCGGACGGCTCCGCTGACCTTTTCCTGTTCTCTGCGGAAAGCCGGGATATAAGGCACCACTTCTTTTTCTTCGAAGGTATGAAATGCCGCTTCATCCTTCTCCGCCATGGCCGCAATCTTCAGTTCCGATACCGTGGTCTTGGTATAGAGCTTCTGCAGGCCGGGATACGGATAGGCATAGGCAAATCGCTCCCGCAGTTTCGCAAGCTTTCGTTCGTTCTCCTCCGGGTCCCCAGGCAAAGGAGTCTCGCCGTCCGTCACACGCTGCAACAGTTCCCTGCGGTCTCCCATGCGCAGTTGTTCCCTGATCTCCTCTGCCACCAGGTCTTCTGTTCCCAGCGTTGTTACTGCAATTCCTGTCTTAGGCAGGATCGGCAGCAGAAAATCCATATAGCTCCCCGCCTCACAGAAATCCAGATAGGTCAGCTTCTCCTGTCCTGTCATCCGGGACAGCTCCCATTTTTCCTCCGCCTTATCCAACACCGCTGTCAGGATCAGTTTTTCTCTGGCACGGGTCAGTGCCACGTAAAGCACACGCAGTTCCTCCGCCAGATTGTCCTCCTTCATTTTCGCTGACAGAACGGCCCGGCGGAGGGTCTTATTTTTAATGCGGCGGCCGGAATCCACATAGTCCACCGCTACTCCCAGATCCATATCCACGATCAGAGACTGGTTCGCATCCTGCATGTTGAAACGCTTCGACAGCCCGGAGACAAATACCACGGGGAATTCCAGACCTTTACTCTTGTGGATGCTCATGATCCGCACCACATCGGCATTTTCGTCCAGGGTATCCGCCTCACCGTAATCCACATCGTATTTTTCCAACTGTTCCATATAACGGATGAAATGGAACAGTCCAAAATAACTGGTCTTCTCAAAAGCAGAAGCCTTCGTCAGCAGCATCTCCACGTTGGCCCGGCGCTTGCTGCCAGCAGGAAGTGCCGTCACATAGTTCAGATAATCGTAATCGTCCAGGATCCGCTGCAGCAGGTCGCGGATGGAGGTGAAGGGAGTCAGATCACGGTAATGATCAATACGTTGTAAGAAAGTATCTGCCTTTTGGGAAAGTTCTGTCTCCGGTTCCATGTCCTCCGGTACTGTTGCAGCTTCCAATGCGCGCTGCCAGTACTGTCCGGCCCCGGCGGTTTCTTCCCCGGCGCTTTCGCCCGCTGATGCCTCTTCTCCCGCTTCCGCCATCCGTCCACTCTGCGCCACTTCTTTCAATGCCTCATACAGTGTCATTCTCTTCCGGGAATGCCCTTTGCTTCCGCTGCGGATCCGGGCGATCTCTTCCTGGGTAAAGCCTCCGAAGATCGACTGCATCACGCTGAACAGCGGAATATCCTGTCTCGGGTTGTCCAGCACTCGTAAAAACTGCAGCAGTTCCTGTACTTCCAGGGCCCCGAAATATCCGGTCTTGGATGTAATGTAGACAGGGATTCCCTGCTGTTCCAGTACTTTCTTGAATTCCTCATCCCAGCCACTGGTGGTACGAAGCAAAATCACCATATCCGAGTACCGCACCGGGCGCAATTCTCCCGTAGCCTTCTCCATGACTTTCAGACTGCCCTTCAGCTGCTTGATACGTGCCGCAATAGCCAGTGCTTCCAGCTGTCTTACGTTGTCATAGTCCACGGGACCTCTTGCCCCGTCGGGACGCTGTTCTCCGCTGCCGCCTTCCGCACCATCCCCCTTCTCCGGCTTACGGATCAGTAATAGTTCACTGCCGTATGCAGGATCCTCTGTGGCGGGATATGTGGCCCCGGGATACAATGCTGCCTTATCATCATAGGCAATGCCACCGATCTCCCGGCTCATGATGCGGGAAAACACATCGTTTACCGCATCCACCACCTGCACACGGCTTCGGAAGTTCTTCGCCAGGTCGATCCGGCACAGATCCCCACTCTCCTGATAGGTGTCGTATTTTTCCAGGAAAAGTTCCGGTCTGGCCAGACGGAATTTATAAATACTCTGCTTCACATCACCTACCATGAAGCGGTTATAATGTCCCTCCGCTTCCCCGGAGATGGCACTTAACAGATATTCCTGTACCAGATTACTGTCCTGGTATTCGTCAATGAGGATCTCCTGAAAATACTGGCGATACTCCAATGCCACGTCACTTGGCACAATGTCATATTTCACACCGGTGCTATCCATTCCTGTATCACCGGTGCTGTCCGTCCCTGCATCGCCGGTCTCTTCCACTTTTTCCCGTTTTAGCAGAATCTGTAATGCATAGTGCTCCATGTCGGAAAAGTCGATCAGATGTCGCTCCTGTTTGGCCGCAAGAAGCCTTCTGTCGAATTCCAGCACCAGGTTAAGCAGCATCCGGAGCGGCTCCCTGCAGGCTTTTCCCTGTTCCACCACCAACTCTAACGGTGTCTTGAAATATTGTTCCGTCAGATCCGCCAGCGTGTCTTTTACGCTATTACGGATGGATTTCGCCAGCTCCCGTTTGGCGGGATCCACGCTCTCATCCTTCTTGGAAGAAAGACGGCCGAAAGTCACTGCTGGAACCTTTGCTGCCTGTTCCTTCAAATCCTTGCAGGCAGCCAGGCGTTCCAGCTGTTCGCTCTCCGCTTCTGTCAGTTCTCCATACATATATGGACCGTCCGGCAGCTCACACAGCTTTTTCACTTCCACCAGTTTTTCCAGACACCCTTGCAGGACACGGCTCACACGCTCTGCCAGATATTGTCCGTAATCACTGTGCAGCAGGGCATCCAGATCTCCCGCCGCATAATCGTTTTTACGCTCTTCCAGCCATTCTGCAGGCCAGGGAAAACTTCCGGCATAGCGGGACAGGTTCAGGATATGCTGTTCCAGCACGCTCTCTCTGCCGCCGGGGCAGAAATATTCCACACAGGCGTGGAAACGTTCCCGTGCCTCCCGGGATGGGTCCCCGCTGTCACGTTTTCCCGGAACCTCTTCCGCAAAATCATTCCCTGACGCTTCCTTCGGTATCATCGCTCCGCTGTCACGGTTTTCCCGGGACGTCGGAACATCATCCGGAACAAATTTCCCCGCATAGGCATCCTCCAGCAGCTGTCCCAACACCTCCTGCTGCAACAGCTTGATCTCACCCTCGTCTGCCACACGGAAATCCGGATCCAGACCGATCTCATTAAAATGATTCCGGATCAGGAACAGGCTGAAGCTGTCGATCGTGGTGATCTGGGCATTGTGTAACAGGGCGGACTGCTTCTGGATATGGTCATTCCCCGGATCCGCTTCCAGTCTGGCGGCGATCCCGGCTGCGATACGCTCCCGCATCTCCGCAGCCGCCGCATTGGTGAAAGTCACGATCAACAGGCGGTCAATGTCCGCCGGATGCTCCCCCTCACAGATCATACGGATGATACGCTCTACCAGTACCGCCGTCTTACCGCTTCCCGCGGCCGCCGATACCAGAATGTTGCTGTTATGCAGTTCGATTACCTTTTGCTGTTCCGGGGTAAAATTCATTCCCATACGCTACCTCTGTTCCTGTTTCTTTTCTCCTGTTGCCGTCCTGTTCCTCCGGGCAGCGGGTGCTTTCTCTTCGAGCTTCCTGTCAGGCACACACTCCCGCCGGGCACCCTTTGCCCTAAGCTTCCACGGTCTTCTGCATCCGCTGCATCAGCGCCTGCTTATCCAGATCTTCCAGCTGTCTCTTCTCATAGCCCGGAATACTGCCATCGAAACCGCAGACCTTTTTATAGGCGCAATAAGTACAAGCCTCTTCATTGCCTTTCTCATAGGGATTGGCTGCTATTTTTCCGTCCAGGATCTCCCGTCCGATGCTGCGGATCTTGGCATCTACATAAGAAGATATCAGCTGCATCTCCTCCCGGCTTAAGACACCGGATCTGGCACTGAAGCTTCCATCCTTTTTCTTCTCCACCGGAATGACCACAGACTTATCCTGCATATAGCGGTCCAGCCGCTCCACGACCTCAGGATCACTGTTTACTACACCGTTCATACGAAGCTTTGCAAGGATCTGTTCATTGATCTGCTCATCCGTGAGTTCCACCGGTGTCTCTATGGTGGGATCATCGATGTGATAATACAGAAGTGCCGCCGGAACGATCTCCTTGTCCGGATGCTTTCGGCTCTCCATCTCCATGGCTGCATTCATATATACCACCAGCTGCAACTGCAGACCGTAATACAATGCCGCCAGATCAAATTTCCGGTTGCCGGACTTATAATCAATGACCTTGACGTAGACATGCTCTGCATCTTCCGACACATCGATACGATCGATCCGTCCCTGCAAATGCATCTTCTCGTCCTCAGACAGATCCACATGAATGCTGTCCAGATCCTCCGCAAACCGGAAAGAAAGTTCATAATCATCTGGCTGGAAACTGCCCTGTTTCAAATGTTTCTGCAAGGTCAGCACTGTGCGGGTCAGGATCCTGCTCATGCGGGTAATGGCATATTCATTCCGCGCAGAGCTGTATAATACCGTCTCCCCGTAGGTTGCCGCATAGGCTTCCACGGATTCTTTGACGGCTTTGGCTGCAAAATCCTCCGTAAAATCCCACCATGTCAGGTTGGATTCTGCAAGTTTTCCTGCAAAGTTTTCCAGTACTGCATGATATACCGTACCCATATCCGAAACCTCGAAGCCGAATTCTTCCCGTTCCTGCAGGGAAAGACCATATTGCAAAAAGTGTCTGCAGGCACAGGCAGCATAAGCTTCCAGACGGCTGACACTGTTTTCCAGCTGCTGTCCGTACAATGCTCTGGCCACGATCCGGGACAGACCGCTCTCCCTGTATCTGCGGAATGCCGCCCGGGTCAGCAGGTCTCTGCCCGCCGCATCCGCCTCGTAGGCACGGTACATGAGATAGAAGTCCTGCCTCTCTTCTTCCGGCAGGGTTCCTTCCACATATTCCCGCAGTTCCTCCGCCAGATATCTGGCACCTTCCTGTCTGCCCTCGATCTGTTCCAGGCGGCTGCGGTTCTGGGGATACTCCACGCTCATTGCCGGGAACAGCTTCCGCACCGTATCGATCAGGTAGGACGGTCTTATGCCCTTTCCTTCACTGTTTACCTTGGCATAGGACAGATACAGCTGTTCTGAGGGCTTGGTCATATTCAGATACAGATATAATCTCTGGATATACATCTGCTGTCTAGGGCTGGGTGCCATCTCCGTCCCGGATTCAATCAGGAATTCCCGATCCATATCCGAAATGATCCCGCCCTTGGAAGCATTTTTCGGAATACTTCCGTCATTGACTCCCAGGAAAAACAATACCTTCACCTGTTTCAGACGGGTTCGCTCCATATCGCCCACCACGATACGATCCACGTTCTGAGGGATCGTACCGACAGTGATCTCGCCGAAACCGGCCTCTAAAATATCCGCAAATTCCTGTCTGGAGATTTCTTCCTCTCCCAACAGTTCATAGACCTGATCCAGCAGATCCATGACCAGCCGGTAAATCTGTGCATACTCTCTGGCTCTGGATAAGTCTCCCTCTTTTTCAAACTGCTGCTGATAGTTCAAAAGCTTTTGCTGCACCTGATTCTGTTCCAGGAAATCGTACAGATGGCTGACATAGTCTCCAGCCTTTTCCTGGCTTCCCATGTGCAGAATCTCCACCGCATCCATGAACTGTTGCCGGATACGATTCAGACGCTCCAAGGTCTTCTCTTCCGCCTGTTCGCTCCCCTCCGCATTTCCCTGCAGTTCTTCCGTTCTGCGGGTAAACAGACGGCTATAGGTCCGATAGCCTCTCGCCCCGGTGCGGATCACATAATTTTCCAGCTCATCAATCTCTTCTCTGGAAATATCCGCCATGCCGCTGCGCAGAAAATGAAACACCGTATCATAGGAAAAATCCTTAATATACAGCTGCAATGCGCTCTTGATATATTCGATCATGGGATTCAGCACGATCCCTCTGGTACGGTCCAGGAAACATGGGATCTCCAGCTGTCCGAATTCTGTTTCCACATAGGAAGCGTATCCTTCCAGATCTCCGATGACCACGGCAATGTCCCGGTAGGTCATCCCCTGCTCTCTGATCAGGTGCCGGATGTACAGCGCTGTCTGGTGGACTTCCTCTCTGGGGGAAAGGGCTTCAAACATATGGATCTCCTGCTGTTCTCCCGCATACGGTTCATACTGATACCGGAACAGATTCTGTTCCAGATAGTGTAATGCCGGTGCCTTGGCGAAGCGATTGGGCCCCCCCTTGACAAAGAGATCCTCTCCCCGCTCTACCTCTGCCTCCGCTGCCAGCTTTTCCAGATCCGCCACCGTCTTCTTGCTCAGATGGAACAGCTTCTGTTCACCATCCATTTTATACGGATCCTCTCCCACTCCAATGGTCACGGTAACGATGGTCTCTGCGCACACGCGCATCAGTTCCTGGATCAGCCGGTTCTGTATGGGAGTAAATCCCGTAAAGCCGTCAAACACCACTACACTGCCCTTTAAGATCTTTGATTTGGACAGGGATCTGCGCAGTACATCCAGTGTCTCCTCGGTGGTGATAAAATGATCCCTGATATAATCCTGAAAGCCCCGGTACAGAGTCTTTAAGTCTTTCAGTTTCATGGCCAGCGCGCCACGCTTCTGTGCACTGGTGATCAGCTTGTCCATATCCTGTGTGCTGATACCGTATTGCATGAACTCGGAGATCGCACTTTTCACCTCATGGATATAGCCCTGCTTGTGCAGGAGACTTCCCATGGCCGGAAGCTGTTCCTTCAGATCCGCCGCCACTTTTTGCAGCACCAGGCTTTTGCCGGTGTCATCCAGTACCGGCATCTCTTTGGTCCCCACTTCCTCCAGAATGCGGTGGCTGAGTCGGCCGAAGCTCAGGACATCGATATTCAGGATGCCATCCCGGTCACTGCGCATGACCAGATCCTTCTGGGTCTGCATGGTGAACTGATCCGGCACAATGATCAGGAAATTCCTGCCCGGTTCCTCTGCCGCCCGCTGCATGATCTCTTCATAGATTCTGTGGCTTTTGCCCGACCCGGAAGGGCCAAAACAGAAACGTAAGCTCATAAGTCTCCTCCGTTATGCTGTCCGTTTATTTCAGATCCAGTTCAATGGGACAATGATCCGATCCCAAAATTTCCGTGTGGATCTTCGCATCCGCCAGCCGGTCTTTCAGACACTCCGATACCACGAAATAATCAATTCTCCATCCGGCATTTTTTGCTCTCGCCTGGAACATATAAGACCACCAGGAATACACCCCGGTCAGGTCCGGATAAAAATAGCGGAACGTATCGATAAATCCGTTCTCCAGTACCTTCGAAAAGCAGGCTCTCTCTTCATCAGTGAAGCCCGCATTGCCACGGTTGGTCTTCGCATTTTTCAGGTCGATTTCCTGATGCGCCACGTTCAGGTCTCCCGCATAGATCACCGGCTTTTTCTCTTCCAGCTTCTTAAGATACGCCAGGAAATCCGCTTCCCACTGCATGCGGTATTCCAGTCTCGTCAGCTCTCTCTGGGCATTCGGTACATAGACTGTCACAAAATAGAACTCCGAATACTCTGCAGTGATCACCCGGCCCTCATGGTCGTGTTCCTCCACGCCGATGCCGTAAGTCACCTGTATGGGCTCTTCCTTTGTAAAAATTGCAGTGCCGGAATAGCCCTTTTTCTCTGCGTAATTCCAATACTGATGATATCCGGGCAGATCCAGTGCGATCTGTCCCTCCTGCAATTTTGTCTCCTGTAAGCAGAAAATATCTGCATCCGTTTCCTGAAAGAAATCCAGAAATCCCTTCTGCATGCAGGCTCTCAGCCCGTTCACATTCCATGAGATCAGTTTCATATTTTCCCTACCTCTTTCCTGATTTGTCTTATGCCATCTTATCCCGGTCATAATTTTTATCCGCTTTTCTGTCATCTATTCGTTCTATCCGCCGTGCTTTTCCATCCATTCACATTCCTTCCGGGCAGCCTTCAGAGACGCTTCGTACCCTTTCAGGATCTCCATAAGTCTCTGTACATCGATGATGCCGCTGGCTTTATTTTCCGGGTGATCCATCCATGGATGCTGTTTTTCTGGCGGATAAATATTTTCTATGGTATTTTCCCCGATCCGATACCATTTCTTCTGATAGCAGATCGTGTTGTCCGCCGGGTTTAAAAAGGTTTCCAGTTCCGTCAGTGGATAGGTCTCTGCCGGTGTACGAGGATTACCTTCCAGACCTCTCACGGCAGTGACCTTCACAGTCCCACCCTCCGGTACTACACACAGCCACATGGGCTCTGCCGGTTTTTTCCATAATTTATCCAGTATAAAGTTCAACGGTCCCAGTAACAGGATCGTCATGAAAACCGCCAGCGCTCCCGTCAGTTCCGGAATCCAGTCACCCCACAACAGCATCTGGAACAGCAGATGGTCACTCTCCCGCACACCCCAGACCTTCATCACTACCAGCACGGTTGCTACCATATAGATCAGTATAGTGATCAGGGCAAACGGCATCAGTACTTTTTCTTTTTTCATGCCCCATGCGGCATAAGCCTTGCATTCATCGTCCGTAAAAAGCACGGGCAGTTCATAGCTCTCTGTCATGCTCCGCTTCTCCCTCTTTTGCTATTCTCCGAGAATAATATGCAGGAACCGCTTGTCCAGCATCAACGTCCGGTTCCAGGGATTCAGGATCACACCCTCGATACCATCGGCAGTCAACGTCATGCGGAACAGCTGCTCCATATCCGTGAGAAAAGTGGACATTACGCTGCCGCTTCCCTTTAATTCTTCCTCAAATCCGGTGAAGGCCGACCACCATTTTTTCCCATCGGAGGTCTGCACCGCCTGCAGGCGCATGGCAGTTCCGGCGGCCTGTGTCACCGCTTCCTGCACATCTGCTGAGGGCGGTTCCACCGCCACGATAAGCTGTCCCTGCTCCCGCATACGTCTGCGCACCACCGTCAGAGCATGCGCCAGAAGTTCTTCTGTCGGCTCCTGCTGTAATGCCAGAATTGCCTCCTCTATTTTCTCATTTCCCTGTAAACCTTTATCTTTCTTTTCGTCCATAACCGTAATGTTGTCCTTTTTAATTGTAGTCGTTAAATCACTTCATCCTATTTCCCATGTCCCTTGCGCAATCTTGTATGCAATCTGTCGAATTCCATAAGAGCCACAGGCAACACAGCTCATGCCTATGCCCATCATACCATAAATGCCTCCGCAATTCCACTCACGTTTCCCTCCAGAAGCCGTCTTTTCCTTGACAGTGGGGATATTCGTTGCTAACATGAACCTGAGCGTTTGATGCTTAGAAATGAGGATAATTATGGATACTTTTGACCCGAAGCACATTTACAGCGATGCCGCAAAGCTGGCTCGTCTGAAAGATAAAAAGCTTTTCCTGTTCGATATCGACGGCACCATTGCCGTAGGCGATACCTTGTATGCGGGAAGTGCGGATCTTCTCCGCTACATTCAGGCCATCGGCGGCAGGGCTTATTACATTACCAACAATTCCACAAAAAGCGGACTGGACTATGTGAAAAAATTCCACGATGCATTTCACCTAGACAGCACGGAGGATCATTTCATCACCTCCGGCTATATGACGCTGCGTTTTTTGAAGGAGAATTATGCAGACAAGAAAATCTTCGTGCTGGGAACCGCTTCTTTTGTGGCGGAACTGCGAAAGAATGGCCTCTTGGTAACCGAGGTCTGCGAGGACGGCATTGACTGCGTGGTCGTTGCCTATGACAGTGAATTAAATTATGCAAAACTTACCGAAGTCTGCAAGGTTTTATTCACCCAGGATGTTCCTTTCTACGGCACCAACCCGGATTTGCGCTGCCCCATCGACTTCGGCTTTATCCCCGATTGCGGTGCCATCTGCGACATGATCACCGCCACCACAGACAAACAGCCCATCTATCTGGGCAAGCCCAGCAAAGAGGTCGTAAAGCTTTGCCTTGAAGTCTCCGGCTTCACTCCCGAGGAGACTCTGGTGGTTGGCGATCGTCTGTACACCGATATTGCCTGCGGCATCAACGGTGGTGTGGACACCTGTGTTCTCTTCACCGGCGAGGCACAAAAAAAGGATATTCTGACTCCAGAGGGGGAGCCGAATACCCAATATCTGCCGGACTATGCTTTTGAAAATGTGCAGGAATTATTAAATGCCTGCCAGGGTGAAATAAATTTTAAATAGCTCTCTTCACGACACCGATTCCCAACGGATAAGGTCCGGTGTGTACGCCAATGGTGGCACCGATCTGGAAGATGGGAATGGTGTCGATGTCGTATCCCTTTTCTTTCAGTCTGCCTGCCAGTCTGTCGCGGAACTCTACGGCTTCTTCATAATCGTAGCCATATCCCACGCAGACGTTGTAATTGGCAATATCTGCCTTTTCCTCTGCAAAATATGCTAACAGCAGATCGATATTTTTATCTACCGTCTTGCGACGGCTTCTGCCGATACCGGAGGGGAAGATTTCTCCCTCTTTTAAGGTAATGATGGGCTTGATGCCAAGCAGGCTGCCGGCCACGCTGGCTACTTTGCCGATACGTCCGCCGTGCTTTAAATATTCCATATTTCCTACGGTGAAAAAGATTCTGCCGGAGCTCTTGATCTCATTCAGGCGGTCGATACTCTCCTGGTAACTCTTCCCCGCATCTCTAAGGCGTACCGCTTCCAATACATAGATGCCCTGCAATACGGTATTCACAGTAGAGTCGCAGACATAAATCTGTACATTGGGATATTCCTCTTCCAGGATCGCTTTTGCATTCAGAGCAGACTGCATGGAGCCGCTGAACTTGGTTGTGATACAGATGCAGATGATGGGAATTCCCGCCTTGACAAAAGGAAGAAATGCATCTACATAATCCTGCACGGAAGGCATGGAAGACTTCGGATATACATCCGGGTGATCCACCATTTCCTGATAGAACTCACGGACACCGATCTCTATCATTTCCTTCTGGTATTTCCCCTCTTCAAAAGATACATAAAAAGGAACTACCGTAATGTCTTTTTCTTTGGTCAGCTCCATGGGAAGATCACAGGAACCGTCTGATATAATATGAAATGCTTCGCTCATTCTCGCATACACCTTTCTACTTGTTTGCAGAGTTTAGCTTACCACGTTGTGGAGTAAAAAGCAATGAGTTTTTGTTATTATATTTCATTTCGTGGTGTTTTATGCTGTTTTATGTAGTTTTTATAACTATATGTATGAAAAATCCGAATTACGCGATATTTGTCGATGAAAGTTTGTCAACCGACATACGGCATTCGTTGACAATGGGCAGTTCTCTCGATATACTTGAGTTGTTAACCATTCATTCCCCCGGTTAACATTTTCTGCAGGAATGACCCCCTTTCATTCTTTGCAAACCCAAAAAACAGCCCGGCAGGATCTCCTGTCGGGCTGCGTTATTGTCTTCTATTATTCCTATCTTTATATGGAGTAATCCAGATTCTCCAGGCGCTTGTTCCGTCGTTCCACCAGATCCGCAATGGTGACTCCGTCCACTACCTTGTTCACTGCATCATACAATTCCTGCCATACCTCCAGAGTCTCACAGGTATCACATCGTTCGCAGATGTCAGCGCCTTCCTCCAGACATGCCACCGGGGCCAGTGAGCCTTCCGTCAGTCGTAAGATCATTCCTACGGTAAAATCTGCCGGATCCTTGGCAATACGATAACCGCCCTGGGCACCACGGACGCTTTTTACATAACCTGCCTTGTTCAAAACAGCAATGATCTGCTCCAGATACTTTTCGGAAATCCCCTGTCTGGCAGCAATTTCTTTTACCTTGATACACTCTCCGTTGTTGTTCAATGCCAGATCCAGCATGACACGTACTGCATATCTTCCTTTGGTTGAAATTTTCATCCTATCCTCATTTCCGAGCATCTTCCTGCTCTGTTTCACTTTTAATATCAGCCTGCTTATTCCAAAGCAGTTCAAAACTGCTCCGATCTTTCTATGGTTTCCACAGATTCTACCTTATTTTTTCTTTATTTTTCTTTTTCCTATAGTTCATATAGGATTTGTGGAAACAACAGAAAAATCTGGAGAGCATCCACTCGAATGCTGTTCGGAAAAATCTCCTCCCATTCCTCGGAATGCTCTCCGGATTTTCGCATTACTTTACTGGCACTTCACCTTACTTGTAAGGGATAACGCCACCGTTATAATTGTCGTTGATGAACTGCTTGATCTCATCGGACTTCAGGGTATCTACCAGTGCCTTGATCTTAGGCAGATTCTCGTTGCCTTCCTTAACAGCGATTACATTTACATAAGTAGCGGCTGCTTCGGAATCATCGCTCTCATACAGCAGAGCATCGTCTGCAACAGTCAGGCCTGCTTCCATAGCATAGTTGCCGTTCAGGACACCGAAGGATACCTCTGGAAGGGTTCTGGGAACCTGTGCTGCTTCCAGCTCTACGAAGGTGATGTTGTGAGGGTTCTCTACGATATCCTTGGTAGTAGCAGTCAGACCCACACCATCCTTCAGGGTGATGTAACCGTTATCCTGTAACAGTAACAGAGCACGTGCCTCATTGGTGGTATCGTTGGGTACTGCGATAGTTGCATTGTCAATGTTGTCTAAGCTGGTCTCAGTTCCGGGATACAGTCCGAAGGGCTCGTAATGGATATCGCCGGCATTTACCAGATGGGTACCTTTCTCCTCGTTGAAGCTCTCCAGATAAGGGATATGCTGGAAGTAGTTAGCATCGAACTCACCGGACTCTACTACTTCATTGGGCTGTACATAATCATCAAATACCTGAACCTCCAGAGTATAACCCTGCTCCTCTAACAGAGGCTTTGCTGCCTCCAGGATCTCTGCATGAGGTACTGCAGTTGCAGCTACCTTAATGGTCTTGTCGTCGGCTCCCTTGCTGCCGCAGCCGGTCAGTGCGCTCACGGACAATGCTGCAACGGCGATCCAAGCGATTACTTTCTTTTTCATAATATTTCTCCTCCTAAATCATTCGTTCATAATATTAACTTTATTGAATCAGGTGATCTGCACCTGTCTCAACCTTTTATCAAACCATCTTATCTGGTTCTCTTGTCCAGCTTCTTGGATAACTTCATTCCAACATATTGCATCAGCTGTACCAGCACTATCAGCAATACCACAGTCACCCACATGATGCTGCTATCGTAACGGTAGTAACCGTAACGGATTGCGATATCACCCAGTCCGCCACCGCCGACGATGCCCGCCATAGCGGAGTATCCCAGGATCGTACCCAGAGCAATCGTTACATTGACGATCAGGGAAGTCTTTGCCTCTCCGATCATTACTTTCCAGATGATGGTCCAGAGGTTCGCTCCCATGCTCTGTGCCGCCTCAATAACGCCGTGATCCACTTCCAACAGAGAGGACTCTACCATTCTGGCTATAAACGGTGCCGCTGACAGTGTCAACGGAACGATCGTTGCGGTCGGTCCATAGCTTTTTCCTACGATGATCCGTGTCAACGGCTGAATCACGATCAGCAAAATCAAAAACGGAAAGCTTCGAACAACATTCACGACCACATCTAATACCTTATAAATAATCTTATTCGGTCGAAGTCCCTTCGGTGCGGTAATTACCAGGGCAATTCCCATCGGCAGTCCGAGCACATACCCCATAAACGTTGTTGCCAACGTCATGTACAAAGTAACAAAGATGCCTTCCACCACCATCATAGTCGTTGCATTATCCCACATAGTCTCTCAACTCCTCCACTTCCAGTTTTCTCTCCTGTAAATAATGAACCATCTTGTTCGCCGCCATTTCATCCTCCGGCAGCTGTAAGATCATCTGTCCATGGGCGATACCGCCGATGTCCTTGGTATCCGCTAACAGGATATTAACGGGAGCCTTGCACTCCAGCACCATATTGGCGATCACAGGTTCAAAAGAAGAATTCTCAGTGAAAACAATGCGGATGCAGCGTTTGCCGGACATTTCCTTTGCCTTGGGATCCACCATGAACACCAGCTTTCTTGCGGCTGCGGACTGGGGTCTGGAGAATACCTCCTCCACAGTACCGTGCTCTGCCAGTTCTCCGGCATCGATAATGGCTACATGGGAACAGATCTCCTGTACCACAGCCATCTCATGAGTGATGATCACGATGGTGATGCCATACTGTTTGTTGATGTCCTGTAATAATTTCAGGATCTCCTTGGTCGTCGTGGGATCCAGCGCACTGGTCGCCTCATCACACAGCAGGATCTTCGGCGTATTGGCAAGAGCTCTTGCGATTGCCACACGCTGCTTCTGTCCACCGGAGAGTTGGGAAGGATAAGCGTCTGCCTTTTCCTTCAGTCCTACGATCTCAAGCAGCTCCATGGCACGCTTTCTGGCTGCCTGTTTTTTCACACCCACGATCTCCATGGGGAAGCACACATTGTCGAGGACACTGCGCTGCATGAGCAGGTTAAAATGCTGAAAGATCATAGCGATGCCCGTCCGCACCTTGCGGAGTTCCGCCTCTGTCAAGGTCGAAAGATCCTGATCCTCTACCACAACAGTTCCGGTGGTGGGCTTCTCCAGGTAGTTCAGGCAACGCACCAGGGTAGACTTTCCGGCACCACTCATACCGATGATGCCATAGATATCTCCCTTGTTGATATCCAGGCTGATGCCCTTCAGGGCCTCTACCTGATTATCCTTACCTATAAAAGTTTTTGTTACATTCTTGATCTGAATGATCGGTTCCATAAGTTCCTCCATTCCAGGTTCGTGCTTTTAAGGGGGAGAAAAGCGCAAATTCCTTGAATTCCTAGTACCATGCCATACATTCTAACACAAGAATGCAAGTCTGTCCAGTTCTGCAAATTTCGTCTTAAGCTTCTGCAAACATCGGGGTGGACAGGTATCTGTCACCGGAATCGGGAAGCAATGCTACGACTGTTTTGCCTGCATTTTCAGGGCGTTTTGCGATCTGTGCTGCGGCATACAGAGCTGCGCCGGAGGTGATTCCTACCAGGATACCTTCCTTATGAGCGATGAGGCGGCCGGTGGTAAATGCCTGATCGGTAGTAACGGTAAAGATCTCATCATAAATGCCGGTATTCAGAACGGAAGGAACGAATCCTGCGCCGATACCCTGCAGCTTATGCGGTCCGGGCTGTCCGCCGGAAAGTACGGGAGAATCTGCAGGCTCTACTGCTACGATCTTCACATTGGGATTCTTGGATTTTAAATAAGTACCAATGCCGGTCACGGTTCCGCCGGTACCTACGCCTGCTACGAAGATGTCTACCTTGCCATCGGTGTCTTCCCAGATCTCGGGACCGGTGGTAGCTGCATGTGCAGCGGGGTTCGCGGGGTTATCAAACTGTCCGAGGATCACGGCTCCCGGGATGGATTTCTCCAGCTCTTCTGCCTTGGCAATGGCACCCTTCATGCCTTTGGCGCCTTCGGTCAGTACCAGTTCTGCGCCATAAGCTTTCAGGAGGTTACGACGTTCCACGCTCATGGTCTCGGGAAGGGTTAAAATGGTCCGGTAGCCCTTGGCAGCAGCCACACTTGCCAGACCGATACCGGTGTTGCCGGAGGTGGGCTCGATGATGGTGGAGCCTTCCTTTAAGATGCCCTTCTTCTCAGCATCCTCGATCATTGCCAGTGCGATTCTGTCCTTAACGCTTCCTGCGGGATTGAAATACTCCAGCTTTGCCAGAAGTTCTACACCTTCAATGTTCTGGTCTTTCAAGTAATTGTTTACTTTTAAAAGGGGTGTATGTCCGATCAGCTGGGTTGCGGATGTGTAAATCTTACTCATAATGAAATCCTCCTTATACTTGAAAATTGTGTTCGTTTTCTATTTCCTACTTATCTGATAGGGATGTTATGATTTTATACTATACTATTCCGCTAGGAATGTCAACAATTATTTTATATTTTTTTTGGAATTGTGCTAGAGGAGAGAAGATGGTATGATTTATACAATTAGTCCGTAGCCTCCATTGGGGCCAGGAGCCGCTTTTGCGTCTCCGTAGTCACAACAGCAGGTAAGAAACGCGGCACTCTCATACTTTAGTACGATGCGCTCATGTCGCAGAGCGTAGCGGTACATAAGCGTGAAAAGTACTTGCGCAATGTGTCCCTTAGGGCGCTATGATACCGACGTCTGCTTACGGCCTGCTTATTCTTACCTGCTGTCGTGACTACTGGGTTATTGTCATATTTTATGATACCAGGGTCAAAAGGTCTAATCCCATATGAGCTTGCTCATAAATGGGTGAAAGACCTTGGGACCCGCCCCGATATGAGCATAAAAGTGGGATGATAATCCCACGGTATGCGAATATTGGGTAGGGTGCTATGTGCCAGTGGCACATGTCTAGCACGGACCGAAGCGGAGCGGAGACGTGGGAGTGCGTAGCACGGAACAATCCGTAGGCATCAAAGTCGGGGGCTTTTGGCCCCGACATCATTTCAGGGAAATATTGTAACTCCCTTTTTACAAAAGTGTGTCTGATGCATATTAACTCATAATTATACGAAACACCACTTTTTATTCATTTTCTATTCATTTCTGGCTAATGAGTATTCATTTTTACTCTAAGTTGTCGTGCAATTTATTAGATTGGAATTTTGAAAGAGCCAGCACCTTGAGTGGACTGGCTCTTTCAATATCTCATGTAATTGACAAATTGGAATTGTTCTGCTTAGTTTGGCAACTCGCTTTCTTCAACGGGAACTGCCTCTAAGTCAGTGTTGCTCCAATAAGAGCTAATATCTGCACTTGTAAAGTATTCAAAATTATCTGTGGAAGATTTCAGATTGCCTGTCTTTACTCCATAGCAACCATAAATCAGTTCATAACTTGTTCCATCAGAAAGGTTAAATCTGAAACTGGTTATCTCTGCTCCAGCGGTTTCCTCTACTTCTTTGAGTTCCAAGGATAGCCCCTCAAACATATCATACAAGTTCTTTATGGTTTCTTCGGCAACAATGACCTTCTTTTCTGCTGACACAGGTGCTCCAACAAAGTGATACATTTCTATATTTTCAACATCACCTACCTCAAAAGGCAAATCAATATTGACTGTCTTGTTGTTGCACCCAACCAAGCCAAGCACACAAACCACTGCTAAAACTAATGCTATCAACTTTTTCATACAATCAACCTCCTTCGTCAAATTCCGATTGAGATTTCACCTGTTTTAAGAAATTTAATAACTGTTATATTTTGTTATCAAATTCTCCGCAATCCCTTGAAAACACTGGATTTGTCGCAGGTGAGCTTTCCCTTATTGTTTTCCTTGCTATGACAGTATTCACATGCCAAACACCCACCTATCTTCTTTTTGCATACATCCACCACATCAACGATATGTCCTGCACTCTCAGCTCCTTTCTTAAATGCATTAACCATATCTTTTGTACTTCCCTGTGGATGTGGACTTCCATTTAATACTAATATCTTCATTTCCATCACCTTATCTTTTTATTCTTCAATCTTAGTAAGAGTACTATTTTACAATCTGTTTCGCCCACTTTTGAATTTCGTTATCAGAAGTAATCTATTTTTCTTCATTAAAGCGTACATTGAGTCCCGCATGAACCGTTTTTTTAGACATAAACCAATAAAATATAACACAAAATGCTAAAGCAAACACA
>NZ_QUEC01000023.1:0-72212 GCF_003478095.1 Clostridium sp. AF34-10BH | reverse complement strand
GCAAAATAAAGAAATTCCGTACAAAAATTCCTGATTTAGGAACTTTTTTTGTATGGAATTCATCGTTTTTGGACTATTTACACCAAACTAACTTTCCAGTTACCGTAAAAAGCCGTTTCACATTTTTGTGAAGCGGCTTTTTTAGTGCGCCCGGCGGAGCAGGTTGCTAATCGGTTATTTTTTACTATTTAGTCTGCATTCAGCTGTCCGAGGATCTCGTCTACCATATCCTGGGTAGTCTTAACATAATTGTCCATAGCGGCATCTACATCTCCGCCCTTTACAACAACCTCGGCGATGACTACGTTCTTGGCATCATTGATCGTACCGCCGTAGTTGGTAATACCGTCACAGGAAGCAGAGTGGGGAGCGTCTACGCTGTGTTCGGAGAAGAACTCGTTACATTCCTTGGTCAGATCGGTAGCGGATTCAAAACCATTCTCTAAGGAGCAGATCATGGAAGAAGGATCGATAGCATTCTTTTTCCATAATGCACTGGGATCGGAAGGATTCAGACGCAGATGGAACTCACCGTCCTTGTATTCATAGGTCTTGGCATTGTCAGTACCTTCACCGGTAACAATAGTCTCAGCCTCAGTAGACCAATGGTAGCCTTCTGCACCGTATACCCACAGGGTCTGTACAGTACCGCCGTCGAACATGGTCTCGAAGACTGCATCGAAGATTGCCTGCTCTCTGGAATCATCGCCGTCACCGTCATCAATGATGCAGTATACAGGAGATTCTCTGTTCAGGTAGCCATCCATTTCAGCGATGGGGACCAGTCTTGCCAGTCCGGAATCTACACCGTTCTTATCCATGTTGTTAACCAGGTTATCGTTCCAGTAACCGGACCAGTAGGTGAAAGCACCGAAGGAACCGGACTGATCGGAAGACCACCATTTTTCACGGACATCCTTGGTACCCATGGTCAGGGATTCAGGATCAATGACGCCGTCAGCGTAAGCCTGCTGTAAACGAAGCAGAGCATCCTTGGTCTCCTGGGTGTTGAAACCGTCATACCATACACCATTTTCATCATAGGTGAAGCTGGGGTATGCGTTCTGCCAGAACTGAGGCAGATAGTTGGTGTAAGGAGCCTCGGAACCGATAAAGCCTGCTGCAGCTACGCCGTAGGTATCGTTCTTGCCATTGCCGTCAGGATCCTGTTCGGTGAATGCCTTTAACATTGCATAGTAGGAATCCCAGTCGGTAATATCCTCAGCCTTCATGCCGACTGCATCCAGCCATGCCTGCTTTACATAAGTGATACAGCCGCCGCCAAGACCGGTGGACAGACCATACTGTCTGCCGTCGATACGGACATTCTCGTTTACTGCGGGCAGTACCATGTGGCTGTGGAACTTTGCATTATCATAAGCAGCTGTCATATCCCACAGAAGACCTGTTTTTGCATATTCTGCATACTGACCGGCATTCAGCAGAATGACATCGGGGTAATCACCGCTGGCAAACAGACGGCCAACGCCATCTACATAGCTGGAATGGTCTAACTGCTGGATATTCAGACTGATGGGATGGCCCAGTGCTTCACTGACAGCTGTGTCCCATTGTTCGACGAATTTGTCCTGATAAGCATCCACAGATGCATTAAAGGTACCGTCTACGACGAGAGTGACCTTGTCCAATACATAACCGTCATCAGAAGAAGCGGTGCTTTCGGTAGCAGCAGTAGTGCTTCCGTTATCGGTGGTGGATGCTGCGGGAGTATCGGAACCCTGACTTCCGCAGGCGGTGAGTGCAGTCAGCATGGAAACTGACAGCAACAGGCTTAAGATCTTGTTTCTTTTCATTGTAATCCTCCTTGTTTTCCGAAGGAAAATCCGAGCCCCTATGGCGAGGAGAGGATTTATCCTCCTTGTTAAAAAAATACATCTCTCTATAGCAAATGGTTTACCACCATAATGCTCATTATAAAGTGACCGCGAATACCTGGCCTCTGTTGCCTGTATAGATCTTCTGATCTTCTTCTGTGAAGTCCGGCTGGGAAAATCCCAGATAAAGTGTAGCAGAAGTGCCATCAAATACTCTGTTGCCGGAATTGTCTACCGTGGTAAAGGCCATGGGCGGAATGGTGATCCGGAATTCTTTGCTTTCTCTGGCATCCAGACGGATCCGTTCGAACGCAGCCAGCTTGTGGTTGGGAACTTCGTTGGAAGAACCGTTTACATGGACATAGACCTGTATGACATCACTTAAGTCACGATTCGTGGGATTCTGGCAATGTATTGTGATTTGTGCGGAAGGAATCTCCTTCGTGTAATCAACTTCAGTTACTTTTGCTTCTGTGATCTGTAATTCTCCGTAGGTGAGTCCGAAACCAAAAGGCTTCCAGGGTCTGCCTTCAAAATAACGGTAAGTGCGTCCGGTCATATGATAATCGGTAATGTCCGGCAGCGGTCCGTCATTATAATAGAAGGTAAGGGGCAGCTTGCCGCCGGGAGATACTTTGCCAAACAGGATGTCTGCAATGGCCCGTCCGCCTTCTCCGCCGGGATACCAGGCATGCAGTATTGCAGGCACCTGATCTTCGTAAGCGGACAGATCGATGGGGCTTCCGGCCAGATCAATCAGAATCACCGGGGTACCGGTAGCGATGACCTGTTCTACCAGATCCCTCTGGATCTTGGGAAGCAGCAGATCTGGCTTGTCTCCACTGGCAAATGCATTGCCCACATCTCCCTGTTCTCCTTCCAGTGTGGAGTCGAGACCGACACATACAATGGCGAGGTCACAGGATTCTGCCAATGCCACAGCTTCGGGGATACGGTAGTTCTGGAATACCTTTCGTACGGAAGGGTCATCATAGAGCAGACATCCCTCTGCATAATTGACATCCCAGCCGGTATCCTCGCAGATTCTTGTAATTCCTTCCACTACAGTGATGGAACGGGGCGGGGTACCGTTGTAGTTACCAACCAGTGCGGCATGACTGTCGGCATTGGGGCCGATGACAGCCATGCGTTTGTTATTTTTCAAGGACAGAGGCAGTGTACCGTCATTTTTCAACAGAACACAGCTTTCCACAGCGGCCTGATAAGCCAGTTCCCGATGTTCTTTACAGCCCACCACATTGTAGGGAATTTCGTCCAGGGAACTGTGATCGAAGAGTCCTAACAGGTATCTGGTGGTGAAAAGACGTTCTGCACTGCGGCGGATTTCTTCTTCGGTTACCTTTCCCTGTTTATATGCCTGTAAAATATATTCATAGGTACAGCCGCAGTTTAAATCACAACCCTTTTCCAGGGCAAGAGCGGCGGAATCCTCCGGAAATGCAGTTACATGATGTCCCTCGTGGAAATCACGGATCGCCCAGCAGTCGGAAACGTAATGTCCTTCAAAATGCCATTTGTCGCGAAGCACCTCCTCCATAAGATAGGAGTGAGCACAGCAGGGTTCCTCGTTGGTACGGTTATAAGCACCCATGACAGCTTCCACATCAGCCTGTGTCACCAGAGCTTCAAAAGCGGGAAGATAAGTTTCCCACAGATCCTTCTTCGTAGCTTTGGCGTCGAAACTGTGACGCAGAGCCTCGGGACCGGAATGCACCGCAAAATGTTTGGCACAGGCGGCAGTGGTCAGGTAACCGTCTCTTTTGGTCTGTAATCCTTCCACAAAGGCACAGCCAAGGGAAGCGGTAAGTACGGGATCTTCTCCGTAGGTCTCCTGGCCTCTTCCCCAGCGGGGATCACGGAAGATATTGATATTGGGAGACCACATGGTCACACCTTTGTACCGGGTGCGGTCTCCGAGGTGGGAATAAGCGTTATATTTTGCCCGGGCTTCCAAAGCGATGGAACCGGCGATTTTCTGTAATAATTCACGGTCAAAAGTTGCACCCAGGCCAATCGCCTGCGGATAACAGGTGGCAGTACCGGCTCTGGCAACACCATGAAGGGCTTCACTCCACCAGTCATAGGCGGGAATGCCCAGACGGGGAATCGCGGGAGACGAGTGTAACAGCTGGGAAGCAGCTTCTTCTATTGTCATTTGTGTTACCAGTGCGGTAGCTTTTTCTCTGGCTTCTGTACGATTCATAGACTATCTCGTTTCTTTGTTTCAAGGTTATAGGTTTTAAGATTGGAACCTCTTTCATTTAAACTAATTGTACGTGAAAAATATGTGGACTGCACGACAAAAAGAAATTACATATGAGACAAAAATTGCTATTTATAGAAAAAACAGTGGAAATCTGAGACGGAATATGATATGTAGAATACAGAGAGCACAAATTTGATTCGAGATTCCTCCGACGGAAGGAATCGTCTGCGGAATTGGAGAGATTGGTATGAACACAGTAAAACCGTTTTATGAGAGCCGGAAAAAGGTCTATGACTGTCATGTCTGGTGGCACCCGAATTTTCCGTTCCATCTGCATAAGCATATGGAATTCGTTCATGTGACGGAAGGAGAGATGGATGCTACGGTAGCGGGGGTGAGCTATCATCTGACTGCCGGAGATTGCCTAATGATCTACCCGAACCAGATCCATTCCTACAGTTCTGTGGGAGAGGTGGGAATGCTTCTGATCATTGCGGATATGGATTCGATTGGGGAATTTCAGGAAGAACTTACCTATTATGATATGGAGTCTCCCTGTTTTCAGAAAAGCATGCTCAGCCGTTACGGACAGATGGTACTGGACATTCTGGCAGATATTGGTCTGCATAAGGAACTGCGGCCATTTCGGCAGGACAAGGGACTTCTGATGGCACTGTTGGCGGATATGTATGAAAATATTCCAGTGATCAAAAAGGACAAGCCTTCGGATCTGAATATCACGCAGAAGCTTTTGCAATATATCAACGACAATATCACCGGGGAACTGACGGCACAGAAGGTGGCAAAAGAGCTGGGAATCAGTCCGTATTATCTGTCCCACATTTTTTCTTCTCAGTTGAATATTTCATTTCCATCTTATGTGGCGCAGCAACGGATGATCATGGCCTGTAATCTGCTGAAGGATAGCAGAAAGACGGTGACAGAGATCAGCTACGAATGCGGATTTCCTAATATGCGGACCTTCCACCGCTGTTTTCAGAAAAGGTATGAATGCACCCCTACTCAGTGGCGGGAGCGGAGTCACAAGGGAACGGATGAAAAACTAAGGCATCAGCTCTGAATAAAAGGTGGTGAATGAAAATCTGAAAGTGGGCAGACGGAAGCCGGAATTTCGATAAAAATTAAATAGAAAATAAAAGATAGAAAACTGAGAGAGACGAAAAGAAAGGATAACTATTATGAAAAAACAGGTCTATAATCCTTATTTGCCAAGCTATGAATATATTCCAGATGGGGAACCGAGGGTGTTCGGTGAAAGACTCTATATCTATGGAAGTCATGATCGCTTCGGAGGTAATTATTATTGTGAAAATGATTATGTCTGCTGGTCGGCTCCATTGTCTGATCTATCGGATTGGAAATATGAGGGTGTAATTTTCCGGCACACAGATCATATAAAGGATGAATGCCATAAGAAGGCGGAAAAGAATGGACGCTATTACTTGTTTGCACCGGATGTGATCCAGGGAAGAAACGACAGATTCTACATGTATTATTCTATCGCGGATTCCTCGATCATCTCTGTGGCAGTCTGTGATACCCCAGCGGGGCATTATACTTATTTGGGAGATGTAGTCTATCCGGACGGTCAGATTCTCGGGGAAGCAGCAGGAGAATATTTTCAGTTTGATCCCAGTATTTTTATTGATGACGATGGACGAATCTATCTTTATTCTGGGTTCTGCCCCACAAACCGTGAAGTGGATAGCTTTGGAAGAAAATTTGTGGGATGCCACATGTGTGAACTGGAACAGGACATGCTGACGGTACGGAGAGGCCCAATTTTGACCATTTCCAGAGAATCCTCCGCCGCAGCGGGGGCAGTCTATTTTGAAGCACCGTCCATGCGAAAAATAAATGGACGCTATTATCTTGTCTACTCCGCAAGAAATACGGGATTGTATTATTTTATCAGTGACAGACCAGACAAAGATTTTCGGTTCGGCGGCCGGATCCATTCCACTTCCGATGTGGGAATGAATGGCTATTCCGAGGAGGAACCTTGCTATCCCATGGGAAATACCCATGGAGGACTGGTGGAGCTTAACGGCAGATACTATATTTTTGACCATAGGCATACAAACAATAGTTCTTTCTGCAGACAGGGTGTAGCGGAACAGATAAACATTGATGCACAGGGGCTGATTGCCCAGGTGGAGTCTACCAGCTGTGGGCTGAACAACGGATGGCTTATAGGAGAGGGGACTTATCCGGCGTACATTGCCTGTGTATTATATTATGAAAAGACAGTACCAATAGATGATAGAACCGCATGCATCACACAGGATGGGGAGGACAGAGAGAGCCTGCCGGGACAGTACATTCGGGGAATAAGCGACGGTTGTATTGTGGGATACCGTTATTTTCAAGGAAAGGAGTTATCAAATATCCGTCTGACATTGCGGGGGAGGATGAAAGGAACCTTGTATGTCACCTGCCATGAGGAAGGAGGAAGGATGCAGGATCCCGAAAAAATTGCAGTAGGAAGCTGCATCTGCGACATTGCTGCTGGGGACTGGGAGACGATTACGATTCCGGTACAAGTCAGGGCCGGAGTGTATCCTTTGTATTTCCGGTTCCGTGGGGAAGGCAGTTTAGATCTGGCTGAATTTACACTGGAGTAAAAGATTTCCTTTTCTCTGCTTTGGAAGTGTAGTATACTGTCTGTGGGAAAGATATAGGACAAGTGACAGCGAAAGGCGGTAAAGATATGACAGCGGAGATCATCTGTGTAGGTACCGAATTATTACTGGGGAACATTGTGAATACGAATGCAGCTTATCTGGCGGAAAAGCTGGCGGGAGCCGGACTGGACTGTTACTACCAGACAGTGGTGGGAGATAATGTGGAGAGACTGGCAGGTGTGTTGAAATGTGCCATGGAGCGTTCGGATGTGATCCTGTTATCTGGTGGACTGGGACCCACGGAGGATGATCTGACCAAGGAGACTGTGGCGGAAGTCTGTGGAAAGAATCTCTCGGTGGATGATCACAGCATGGAGCGCATTGCCGAATTTTTCGCAGTCAGAGATATTCAGCCCACGGAGAACAACTGGAAACAGGCCATGGTGCCAGAGGGAGCGAAGGTGCTGGACAATGATAATGGAACAGCGCCGGGCATTATTCTGGAGACGGAGAAGAACCGTATTGTGTTGCTGCCGGGACCCCCTGCGGAACTGGTTCCCATGTTCGAACAGCAGGTGCTTCCTTATCTGGATACACTGACTCCCGGGGTGATCTGTTCTCAGATGGTAAAGCTTTGTGGTGTGCCGGAGAGCCAGGTGGAGGATACCCTGAAGGATCTGATCGACGGACAGACCAATCCTACGATAGCTACCTATGCCAAGACGGGAGAAGTACATATCCGTGTCACCGCTTCCGGGGAAGATACCAAGGCAGCTGGAAAAGCCATTAAACCTGTGGTGAAGGAACTGAAATCCCGTTTCAGAGCGGATATTTACAGTACCAAGGCGGAGACTACCCTGGAGATGGCGGTAGCAGATCTGTTGATGGCCAATGATCTGACGGTGACAACCGCGGAATCCTGTACCGGCGGCATGATCGCGGCAAGGATCATCAATGTCCCCGGGGTATCGGAGTGCTACAAGGCCGGACTGGTGACTTATTCCAATAAGGCAAAACGGAAATTCCTGGGAGTGCGTAAGAGCACGCTGGACAAATACGGTGCCGTCAGCAGCAAGACTGCCTCAGAGATGGCAAAAGGAGCCGCACTGTTAATGAAATCGGATGTGGCTGTGGCAGTGACCGGAATTGCGGGACCGGACGGCGGAACCGAGGAAAAGCCGGTAGGACTGGTATATATCGGATGCAGCATAAAGGGAGAAGTTACGGTGAAAGAGTATCATTTCTCCGGAACCCGCAGCCAGATCAGAGAGGCAACTACCTCTGCAGCACTGATTCTTATGCGCAGCTGTATTCTGAAATACTTCAGTAAAGTTACTTTTGGTAAAAAGTAACAGAAAAATATTTTGTGAGATACCCTCAAAACGAAGGGGTAAAAAATTGTAGATAGTGACGAAAACACAGGAAATGTATCATGCGTCCTTGCGGGAAGCGGGGATGTGTGATACATTCTTTTTGTATCTTTTATCTCTGATTATCGACAGACATTTCAGGATGTTCAGGCATTCGCCAAAATTTCAGACGATCATCGGAACGAAAAAATAAGGGGGAATGCTTATGAGGGAGCTTTAATGTACACAAAATATGTATAATAAAAATAGACATTGACAAACACGAACAAATGTTTTATCCTAAATAAAAAGCAGAACATTTGTTCCTTGAACAAAAAGGAGATTGACATGGAAAAAGACGATAAGCTTAAAGCATTGGATGCGGCGCTGAGCCAGATCGAGAAGCAGTACGGAAAGGGCGCGGTAATGAAGCTGGGAGATCCCACGGCACAGATGAATGTGGAGACCATCCCCACCGGTTCTTTAAGTTTGGATATAGCGTTAGGACTGGGCGGTATTCCCAAGGGAAGAATCATTGAGATCTACGGACCGGAATCCAGTGGTAAGACCACCGTTACCTTACATATGATCGCAGAAGTACAGAAAAGAGGCGGTATTGCCGGATTCATCGATGCGGAGCATGCTCTGGATCCTGTCTATGCGAAGAACATCGGCGTAGATATTGACAACCTGTACATTTCCCAGCCGGATAACGGTGAGCAGGCACTGGAGATCACGGAGACCATGGTACGCTCCGGAGCCATTGACATTATCGTAGTGGACTCCGTAGCCGCACTGGTACCCAAGGCCGAGATTGACGGTGATATGGGAGACAGCCATGTGGGGTTACAGGCACGACTGATGTCCCAGGCGCTGCGCAAGCTGACCGCTGTGATCAGCAAGTCCAACTGTACGGTTATCTTTATCAACCAGCTGCGTGAGAAGGTAGGTGTAATGTTCGGTAATCCTGAGACCACTACTGGCGGACGTGCGCTGAAGTTCTATTCTTCTGTACGACTGGATGTCAGAAGGATCGAAGCTCTGAAGCAGGGCGGTGAAGTGATCGGTAACCGTACCCGTGTCAAAGTCGTTAAGAATAAGATTGCACCTCCATTCAAGGAAGCAGAGTTTGATATCATGTTCGGTGAAGGTATTTCCATGGTAGGAGATATTCTGGATCTGGCAGCCAGCTGTGACGTTGTGGCAAAGTCCGGTGCCTGGTATGCCTACGAGGGCAACAAGATCGGACAAGGCCGTGAGAATGCCAAGCAGTATTTAAAAGACAATCCCGCCATCTGCGATGAGATTGCCGAGAAGGTCAGAGAGCATTACGGACTAAAGGCAGATGTCACTGCCGCAGCAGAGAAGGAAGAGTAGATCCATGCTAGTAACACAGGTTACGGAACTTTCCAAATCGAGAAGCAAAGTATATATTGATCAGGAATTCGCCTTTGTATTGTACAAAGGCGAATTGCGTCTTTACCATATAAAGGAAGGACAGCAATTAAGCGAGGAAGACTATCGGACTATCATGCAGGAGGTACTTCCCAAGCGGGCGAAGCTTCGTGCCATGAACCTGTTGCAGGGAAGAGAATATACGACGGCACAGCTGCGGACAAAATTACAGCAGGGCTTTTATCCGGCGGAGATTATAGAGCAGGCTATCGCTTATGTGGCGGGCTTTCATTATATCGATGATCTGCGATATGCCGTGGATTATATTACTTATCACGAGGACAGCCGCAGCAAGCGGCGGATCGAACAGGATCTGCAGGGCAAGGGAATCCCGGCAGCTACCATGGAACAGGCCTGGCAGGTCTGGCGGGAGAAGGGCGGAGAGCAGGACGAACAGAGTATGATCCGTGAACTGCTTCATAAGAAGCATTATGATCCGGAAGCAGAGACAGACTGGAAGGAACGCCAGAAGATCTACGCATTTCTGGTCAGAAAGGGATTCTCCGCAGAAGCTATCCGCAAGGCCATCGGTGGCATGCATAGCGATGATTTCTGAGAATACCGGACGACGCATAACAGCAAGAAATAATGCACAAAGATTGTTTTGATATAGGAACTATTTTTGGACTAATTGCGACTTGTACTTGACATGGGTGTAATTTCAGTTTACACTAATACTGTTGTGAATTGCTTGTTAGAATGTACATAAATTGCATTCTATTATGAACGATAATTTGTATTATCGGAGCAAAATGTACAATGAAAATTTCATAAGGAGGTGCTCCTGTAGTGGACACTAATATTGTAATAGTATTAGTGGTTTCTGTTATTGCCATTATAGCTGCAGTGCTGATCACAGCAAAGGTTACCACGAACCGTCTGAAGAAGAACGCGGAGGGAACCATCGGCAACGCAGAGGAGAAGGCAAGAGAGATTATTGATGAAGCTCTGAAGACTGCAGAGAACAAAAAGCGCGAATCACTCCTGGAAGTCAAGGAAGAGTCCATTCGTACCAAGAATGAACTGGACAAAGAAATCAAGGAACGTAGAGCGGAAGCCCAGCGGTATGAGCGCAGAGTTCAGCAGAAGGAAGAGAACATCGATAAGAAAGCAGATGCCATCGAGAAGCGCGAGGCAAGTTTAGCATCCAGAGAAGAATCCCTCAATCGCATGAAGGAAGAAGTCTCCAGACTGAATGAGCAGCGTGTGCAGGAACTGGAACGAATTTCAGGATTAACCTCTGAACAAGCAAAAGACTACTTATTGAAAATTGTTGAAGATGAAGTGAAACATGAATCGGCCGTGATGATCAAGGAAATGGAGAGTCGGGCCAAAGAAGAAGCAGACAAAAAGGCAAAGGAATATGTGGTTAACGCTATACAGAGATGTGCAGCAGACCATGTCTCTGAGACTACAATTTCCGTTGTACAGTTACCGAATGACGAAATGAAGGGACGTATCATCGGACGTGAGGGACGTAACATCCGTACCCTTGAGACCATGACAGGTGTAGACCTGATCATAGATGATACACCGGAAGCAGTAATCCTGTCCGGATTTGATCCGATTCGTCGTGAGGTAGCGAGAATTGCGCTGGAGAAGCTGATTGTGGACGGACGTATCCATCCGGCCAGAATCGAAGAGATGGTAGAGAAGGCGCAGAAGGAAGTCGAAGTAATGATCAAGGAAGAGGGAGAAGCCGCAACTCTGGAGGTTGGTGTACATGGCATTCATCCCGAACTGGTAAGATTACTCGGTAAGATGAAATTCCGTACCAGCTATGGTCAGAACGCATTAAAGCATTCCATCGAGGTTGCACAGTTGTCAGGTCTTCTGGCAGCGGAGCTGGGACTGGATGTGAGACTTGCCAAGAGAGCGGGACTGCTGCATGATATCGGTAAGGCAGTAGACCACGAGATGGAAGGTTCCCATATTCAGCTGGGTGCTGAACTGTGTCGGAAATATAAAGAGAACGCTACGGTTATCAATGCCGTGGAATCTCACCATGGCGATGTAGAGCCTACTTCCCTGATTGCATGTATTGTACAAGCTGCTGATACAATATCCGCTGCAAGACCGGGAGCTAGAAGGGAAACACTGGAAACCTATACTAGCAGATTAAGACAGTTAGAAGATATCACAAACAATTTCAAAGGTGTAGATAAATCTTTTGCTATTCAGGCAGGTCGTGAAGTTCGTGTTATGGTAGTGCCCGAGCAGATTTCAGATGCCGATATGGTATTGTTGGCAAGAGATATTTCCAAGCAGATCGAAGCTGAATTGGAATATCCCGGACAGATCAAGGTAAATGTGATCCGTGAGAGCCGCGTAATTGATTACGCCAAATAACTGACCAGTCAGAAATGACAATTTCATACGAAGTAAGAAAAGCTGTTGTGCTGTTAAAGCACAGCAGCTTTTTTGATAAAATTTGTAACTATTCAGAGCCATGCAAAACTGCGTTCTGCGAATGCTTGCATTCAGGCAGATAAGCAGTTTTATATGGCGAAGTAACCACATGAGCAAAAAGAAAGCTACGAAGTAGCGGTTTTGCGAATGGGGTTCTGAATAGTTACTAAAATTTTATAAAAAAGGTATTGTACAAAGAACTTTCTTATAGTATGATATTCGAAGTGTATGATTGTATACGATTATCCAACGTCCACAGAAGAAAGCGTATTCCCTATGGGAAAAAACGAGAAAGGTATGGTACGAAATGAAAGCATATCAGGAATTATCCAAGGAAGAACTTTTAACATTGAAGGCAGAGCTGAACGCTGCATATGAAGATGCAAAAGGCAAAGGCCTGAAACTGGATATGTCCAGAGGAAAACCGGCAGTTAACCAGCTGGATATGACAATGGATTATCTCGATGTTGTAAATTCTCAGAGCGCTATGAAGGCTGAGGATGGAATGGATGTTCGAAATTATGGTGGCCTGGACGGTATTCCTGAGGCAAAGAAACTGATCGCTGACATTCTGGAAGTGAAGCCGGAAAATGTGATCGTTTGTGGCAATGCCAGCCTGAACATCATGTATGATACTGTATCCCGGGCTATGACTCACGGACTTTTGGGCAATACCCCCTGGTGCAAGCTGGATCATGTAAAGTTCCTGTGTCCCGTACCCGGATATGACAGACATTTTGGAATCACAGAGCATTTCGGAATCGAAATGATCAATGTGCCCATGACACCCGAAGGACCGGATATGGATCTGGTAGAGAAACTGGTGTCTGAAGATCCCGCTATCAAGGGTATCTGGTGCGTACCCAAATACTCCAACCCTCAGGGATATTCCTACTCCGATGAGACCGTAAGACGTTTCGCTGCATTGCAGCCTGCTGCATCGGATTTCCGTATTTTCTGGGATAATGCTTATGCCATCCATCATTTATATGATGAAAGACAGGATCAGCTGTTAGAGATCCTTTCCGAGTGTGAAAAGGCAGGACATCCGGACATGGTATTCGAGTTCTGCTCCACCTCCAAGGTAACCTTCGCAGGAGCCGGCATTGCGGCTATTGCATCTTCCAAGGCAAACCTGGATGATATGCGTAAGTCCATGACGATCCAGACCATTGGCTATGACAAGATCAACCAGTTACGCCATGTACGTTATTTCAAGGATATCAATGGTGTACGTGAACATATGAAGAAGCATGCAGCGATCATGCGTCCCAAGTTCGAGGCTGTACTGCAAGTGCTGGAGAATGAGCTGGGAGGCTTAGGCATCGGTACCTGGACTAAGCCCAACGGTGGATATTTCATCTCCTTTGATGCCCTGGAAGGCTGTGCCAAGGCTATCGTGGCAAAGTGTAAGGAAGCAGGTGTGACTCTGACCGGAGCAGGCGCTACGTTCCCCTATAAGAAGGATCCCAAGGATTCCAATATCCGTATTGCACCTTCCTTCCCCACACCGGAGGAGATGGCAATGGCTACGGATCTGTTCGTACTCTGCGTCAAGATGGTGAGCGTAGATAAATTACTGGAAAACAGGTAAGTATTCGATTTGGATGAGAAGGGATGATAAGTCATGGAAGAATTCAAGCGTATCAGCCGTGATCTGGTAGCAAAGGGTGCTATTATCGACTATTATCAGGATACCATGCAGATTCCCAACGGTAATATAGCAAAATGGGATCTGATCGACCATAAAGGGGCGGCTGCAGTAGTAGCCGTGAGAGAAGACGGTAAGCTTCTGATGGTGCGTCAGTACCGCAATGCCCTGGAGCGTGAGACTCTGGAGATTCCGGCAGGCGGACTGAACGGAAGAGAAGAGCCCACGGATCAGGCAGCTATGCGGGAATTGCAGGAAGAGACCGGGTATCATACCGACCATGTGGAACTGTTGACCTCTATTTATACCACAGTGGCATTCTGCAATGAGAAGATCGATATTTATCTGGCCAGAGGACTGAAAGACAGAGGAAACCAGCATCTGGATGAAGATGAATTCATCAATGTAGAGGCTTATTCCGTAGAAGAATTAAAGCAGATGATCTACGACTGCAGGATCCAGGATGCCAAGACAATCTGCGGCATTTTAACTTACGCGTCCAAATACCTGAGTGAGTAATTCCGTTACAGACAAAAGCAGCCACGACAGGCTGCTACATAATGATTTTAGGGAACTCCATCCAGACAGGCAGTACCTGTCCGGATGGACTTTTTCTTTTCTGAAAGACGAATAAGAAAGCATGATTTTCCATGTTGTCCGCATATATTACTAACAACGCCTGACGGGAGACGAGAATATATGAAATGGAACAGATCCATGTTGCCTGCGGGAAAACTCCCGCTGCACTTTTTGTTTTTGACGGGATTTGTGGTGGGATTGTTTGCGGTGTATTTCGGACGGGGAATTCTGTTAAACCGTGCGGGAATGCTGGATGAGGACACGTTATATCGCATGAAATATATGACCGTGGACAGCAGTATCCTGTTCTGGTACGTGCTGTGCAAAAGATGTCGGAATTTTCTGGTGCTTATTATCATGGCAACGACTTATCTGGGATGGATTTTCTGCGGAGGAGTCACCGTAAAATACGGATTCTCTGTGGGCTTTTTTCTGAGTACGGCAGTGTTTAGGTATGGAATCAAGGGGATCCTTCTGGGGATCGTGAGCATCTTTCCCCATTATCTGTGTTACCTGCCGGCTATGATCCTGTTACTCAGATGGTGTGAAGATATGCACCGGAGTATTTATTTTTACAATAACACAACCGGGCAGGGAAAAAAATCCCTGCCCGGCAGATTGGGAAAACTGGCGCTCATATGGATCGCACTGGTCTTCGGATGTTTATTGGAATGTTTTGTGAATCCTGCGTTATTAAAAGGATTCCTGCAGTTTTTTTGAAACTGTTTTAACGATTCAGCACCCCATTTGCAAAATCGTTCTTTTTATTCGTACTCAGCGATATCGTAGATCAGACGCTCACTGTCTTCCCAGCCCAGACAGGGATCGGTGATGGACTTGCCGTAGCAGCCGGCACCCACCTTCTGGTTGCCTTCCTCGATGTAGCTCTCGATCATGACGCCCTTGACCAGCTTGTGCAGATCGGGGCTGAGTTTACGGCTGTGCATGACTTCTTTGGTGATTCGGATCTGTTCCCTGAACTGCTTGTTGGAGTTGGAATGGTTCGCATCGATCACGCAGGCAGGATTCTTCAGATCCATTTTTTCATACATATCCCACAGACGGATCAGATCCTCGTAATGGTAGTTGGGGATATTGGCACCGTGCTTGTTGGTAGCACCGCGCAGTACGGTGTGTGCCAGATCGTTGCCGTGGGTATTCACCTCCCATCCGGTATAGATGAAGGAGTGGGGGTGCTGTGCCGCATATACGGAGTTCAGCATTACGGAGAAATCTCCGCTGGTAGGATTCTTCATACCGGCAGCTACATCGAAGCCGCTGACGGTCAGACGATGCTGCTGATCCTCTACGGAACGGGCACCGATGGCCACATAGGAGAGGATATCGGATACATAACCCCAGTTCTCCGGGTATAACATTTCATCTGCGGCAGTGAGACCGGTCTCTTTGATAGCGCGGATGTGCATTTTACGCATGGCCATCAGACCTGCCAGGAAATCCGGTTTCTTCTCGGGATCGGGCTGGCTGGTGATACCCTTGTAGCCTTCGCCGGTGGTGCGGGGCTTGTTGGTGTAGATTCTGGGCACCAGGATCAGCTTGTCCTTAACTTTCTCATTCACTTTGGCAAGACGATTGACGTAATCACATACGGAATCTTCGTTATCGGCGGAGCAGGGCCCGATAATCACCAGAAACTTATTGCTTTTGCCGGTGAGAACGTCACGGATCTCTGCGTCTCTTGCTTCCTTGATCCTGACTAATTCTGCCGGAAGGGGCAGCTCCTTGCGGATCTCCGCAGGAGTGGGCAGTTTTTTGATAAATTCGAAACTCATGGTATTCCATCGTGCGCAGGGCACGTCCTTTCTGCTAAATGTCATTGCTCATTATAGCCCAGATCGTGCGAGGATGCAAGAGAATTTAGCGATTTAAAGCGAAAAAGAGAAATGGAACGGATAAATTGCTGTGCTAAAGCGTTAATTTGGAAAATTATATTGACAGGTATACGGGTTTGCCATAAAGTAAAAATGTATCTGAAATGTTACAAAAAAAGTACGAGAGAGGGCAAAATTATGTACGGAACAATTTGGGCATTGCTGCCGCCTGTGGTGGCAATCGTATTGGCACTGATCACAAAAGAAGTATATTCGTCACTGTTTATCGGCATTGTTACGGGAGCTTTGATTTATACCGGATTTTCTCCTATTGCAACGCTGGATACGGTGATCAATGAAGGATTTATCAATTCCGTGGCGGATGCATGGAATATCGGTATTTTCATGTTCCTGATCCTGTTGGGCACCATGGTGGCACTGATGAACAAGGCAGGAGGCTCTGCAGCTTTCGGCGAATGGGCGAAAAAGCATGTAAAGACCAGAGCGGGAGCGCTGCTTTCCACCTTTTTATTAGGTGTTCTGATTTTCGTGGATGACTATTTTAACTGTCTGACTGTAGGCTCTGTTATGATGCCGGTAACAGACGGACATAAGATTTCCCGAGCAAAGCTGGCATACATTATTGATGCCACCGCAGCACCCATCTGTATGATCGCACCGATCTCTTCCTGGGCGGCCGCAGTATCCGGTATGGTGGATGAAGGTGTTTATTCCGGTATTGAACTGTTCGTAAGAGCTATTCCTTATAACTATTATTCTCTGTTGACCATCGTATTCGTCATCGGTATGGCGCTGATGGGCTTCGACTACGGCCCCATGGTAAAGCATGAGCGCAATGCCAGAGAAAAGGGTGACCTGTTCACCGAGGGAGAGCGCGTGGTCAATGCAGACAATGCACCCAAAGGTTCCACCAGAGGCAAGGTCTACGATCTGTTGATCCCGGTAATCGTACTGATTGTCTGCTGTGTCATCGGCATGATCTATGTCGGCGGCTTCTTTGAAGGCGTGGGCTTTATCGATGCATTCAGCGCAACGGATGCTTCCGTGGGACTTCCCTGGGGATCTTTGATTGCATTATTATTTGCCATTGTATACTATATGTGCAGAAGACTGGTATCCTTCAAGGAGGCCATGAACTGTCTGACGCAGGGCTTCATTGCCATGGTACCTGCAATGCTGATCCTGACCTTTGCTGTTACCCTGAAGACCATGACCGGTCTGCTGGGTGCGGATGTCTATGTGGCTGGTCTGATGCAGGGAGCATCAGCAGGGCTTACCAATATGCTTCCGGCCATCATTTTCCTTGTAGCATGTTTCTTAGCCTTTGCTTCCGGTACCAGCTGGGGAACCTTCGGTATTCTGATCCCTATCGTTACCGGCGTATTTACCGATCCCACGACCGGAGCTATTGTACCCGGAGCCGAGCATCTGATCATCATCGGCGTGGCTGCATGTCTGGCAGGTGCCGTTATGGGTGACCATTGCTCCCCCATCTCCGATACGACCATTATGGCTTCTGCGGGAGCGCAGTGTAATCATATCAACCATGTATCCACCCAGGTGCCTTATGTGCTGACTGTGGCGGCAATCTCTTTTGTGACTTATATCATTGCCGGTTTTGTACAGAATGTGGTGATCTGTCTGGTGATCGGTATTCTGCTGACACTGGCTACGCTGGTGGTTCTGAAACGTGTCTTCGGTGAGAAGGCTGTCGTACGGAAATAACGTAGGCGCAGGAACGCGACTGTGAGAAAGGAAATATATAGAAATGAAATACGACTATCTGGTGGTCGGCTCCGGATTGTACGGAGCGGTGTTCGCAAAAGAAGCGACTGACAGAGGGAAAAAGGTTCTGGTCATCGATAAACGCCCTAATGTGGCGGGAAACATTTATACGGAAACCGTGGAAGGAATTCATGTCCATAAATACGGTGCCCATATTTTTCACACCAATGATACAAAGGTGTGGAAATACATTACGCGATTTGCGGAGTTCAACCGTTTCACCAATTCTCCGGTGGCCAATTATCACGGAGAGTTGTACTCACTGCCTTTTAACATGTACACTTTTAATAAAATGTGGGGCGTGGTGACTCCCGAAGAAGCTGCGGCCAAGATTGAAGAGCAGCGGCAAACTGCCGGGATCACGGAACCGAAAAATCTGGAGGAACAGGCCATCTCTCTGGTGGGTAAGGATATTTTTGAAAAACTGGTAAAGGGCTACACCGAGAAGCAGTGGGGACGTGACTGTAAAGATCTTCCGGCCTTCATTATCAAACGTCTGCCGGTGCGTCTGACTTTTGACAACAACTATTTCAATGCGTTGTATCAGGGCATTCCCATTGGCGGTTACACGAAGCTGGTGGAACATCTGTTAGAGGGCATTGAGGTACGCCTGAACACAGATTATCTGGAGCAGAAAGAGGAACTGGATAAACTGGCAGAGACTGTTGTCTATACCGGCCCCATCGATGCCTATTTCGGCTACTCTCTGGGAACACTGGAATATCGTTCCGTCAGGTTCGAGACAGAGGTGCTGGATATTCCCAACTTCCAGGGAAATGCTGCGGTGAATTACACGGATCGTGAGACTCCCTGGACCCGGATCATCGAGCACAAATGGTTCGAGTTTGGCAAGGACGAACAGGGACAGGATCTCCCGAAGACGGTCATCAGCAGAGAGTACAGTTCCGAATGGAAGCCGGGAGATGAGCCTTATTATCCAGTCAATGATGAAAAGAACGGCGCTTTGTATGCAGAGTATAAAAGGCTGGCAGATACGGAAAAGAACGTGATCTTCGGCGGAAGACTGGCGGAATACCGCTACTATGATATGGATGCGGTCATTGCCTCGGCATTGAAGAAGAGCGAAGAAGTATTGTAATGTAACAGATCATAAATGAGGGCAAAAGAAATGCAGTGGCGTGGGTAACGTCACTGCATTTTTATAGCTGCGCCGTCGGCGCACGTTTTGAAACAACCTTTAGCCGATCTGCGGTTTTGCTTTTCTCTTATTGCGGAACTCTCTGACAGCGATCAGCAGATCATAACGATATACCAGCGTGTACATCACAGCCGCCATGACGAAAGCAGTAAGCACATCAAATACGGAATGCTGTTTGATGAACATGGTTGCCATAATAATGGAGACAGCCAGGATCAGGGAACCGATGCGGATGCCCTTTTTCTTCTCAAAGCATTTGCTGCGGATAATGGCAAAGTGTGCACCCAGAGAATTATATACATGAATGCTGGGCCACAGGTTGGTAGGAGTGTCTGTTCGATACAGAGCGGCTACCATACGGGTGAAGATATTGTCTCTCGGCATAACAGCGGGACGAAGGTGCTGTCCGTTGGGCCACAGGGTGGATACGATCAGGAAAATCGTCATGCCCGTGAAGAGGAAGATACAGGTGCGGTAATAATCCTCTTTGTTCTTGAAAAAGAAATAAATGACCACAGCCGATACATAGGCAAACCACAAAAAGTAAGGGATGACGAACACTTCACAAAAAGGAATATAATCATCCGCCGCCATATGTATGATCCGGTAATGTCCGGTAGTATTTTTCTCCAGCCAGGCGAACCAGGTCATGTAAATAATGCCATATATAATAAGAGGAATGGCATGTTTATATTTCAAATAGAAGATCCGTAATTTTTCCATAAAAACCTCATTTCTCTAAAAACCTATGTTCCAAAATCAATTTTAGTATAGCTATCGGAACAAAAAAATCAAGGCTTTTTTGGAATACTTAAGCATTCTTAAGAAAATCTTTAGAGTGTGTTAAATCTGTTTAAGGTGTGATCATCCGGATGGCACCGGGGAGACATTCCACCCGGAAACCGCGGCTCTTTCTTGTCACTTCTCCGTCTGTATGCACCCACAGAGGAGCGGAAGCTGTTATGGACATCTGTGTGGCGGTATGGGCATTGATGCCTTTGACAAAATAATGTTTGCCGAAAAAGGCAGTGGGCAGGGCCAGCAGAACCAATCCCTTGGAAATATTGCCTACGGAACAGAGATCCAATACCCCGTCATGATCGACAGCGGGAGGGCAGAACATGAAACCGCCGCCCTCGTAACGGTGACTCATACAGGTCACGAACAGAAAACGGGGGAGTTCTACGGATTCCTTTTTGTCATGTACCTTGTCCTCCAGTGTCAGCGTGCAGGAGACCTTGCGGGCAGTGATCAGCTGTTTTAAGGCGATACCCAGATAGGTCAGCTTTCCTAAGCCGATCCGGTTCATGGTATCCTTGATCCGGGAACTCATGGCTTCCGCACAGACAGCGGCATCAAAGCCGATCCCGCAGCTGACGGCAAAAAGCCTGGATTCTTCCGGCTGGTCTTCGTCCAGATAGGTCAGTCTCCCCAGATCCATGGCTCTGGGAGTATTATTATGAAGGATCAGATTGAGAGCAGCCTTTGGATCCTTGGAAATTCCCAGATCTCGGGCCAGATCATTGCTGGAGCCGGTGGGAATGTAGCCGAGGATGACTTTGGAAGGATCTGCAATGCCCTGAAGGGCCTCGTTTATCGTGCCGTCACCCCCCAGAACGATGAGCGTTAAGTCAGGCTCTGCAGCATGCTCTGCGGTGATCTGTGCGGCCAGCTGTCGGACTTCTCCGGCTTTCCCGGAAAAATAGGTCTGATATTCGGTATTGCCTGCTTTCAGAGCCGGCTCCACCTGTTCGGCCCAGATCTTTGCCCCTCTTCCGGAGCGGGAGGCGGGATTGATAATAATATGATACATGAGGATTCCTCATCTTTCGTAGGGTTATATTAAAATGATGTCGGGGTCAAAAGCCCCCGACTTAGATACCTACGGATTGCTTCGTGCTACGCACTACCACAATCCTACCCAATATTCGCATATCGTGGGATTATCATCCCATTTTTATGCTCATATCGGGGCGGGTCCCAAGGTCTTTCACCCACTTATGAGCAAGCTCATGTGGGCTTAGACCTTTTGACCCTGGTATCATTAAAATTTATTCTAACACACCAGGGGGCTTCTGCCAACATTGTTCATTTTCTATCTTTGCAAATAAAAGGTTCTATGCTATACTAAACCATAAGTTTAGCGAATTAACGTAACATAAGGAGGAATGAGGCATGTATTCATTGGATGAAGTAAAAAAAGTAGATCCCGAAGTGGCACAGGCCATTATTGACGAGGAGAATCGTCAGAACAGTCACATCGAGCTGATCGCATCTGAAAACTGGGTAAGTAAGGCTGTTATGGCAGCTATGGGAAGTCCACTGACCAATAAATATGCGGAAGGATATCCCGGCAAGAGATATTACGGTGGTTGTGAGTGCGTGGATGTCATCGAGAATCTGGCGATCGAACGTGCCAAGAAGCTGTTTGGATGTGATTATGCCAATGTACAGCCCCATTCCGGAGCACAGGCAAATATGGCAGTGCAGTTCGCTGTGCTGAAGCCCGGCGATACCATTATGGGTATGAATCTGGATCACGGCGGACATCTGACCCATGGTTCACCCGTTAATATGTCCGGCAAATATTTCCATGTAGTACCTTACGGTGTGGATGACAACGGTTTCCTGGATTATGACAGAATGAGAGAGCTGGCCCTGGAATGCAGACCCAAGATGATCATTGCAGGTGCTTCTGCATATGCACGCACCATTGATTTCAAAAAGTTCCGTGAAGTAGCGGATGAAGTCGGTGCGGTACTGATGGTAGATATGGCACATATCGCAGGCCTTGTGGCAGCAGGCCTTCATCCAAGTCCCATTCCCTATGCGGATGTAGTGACCACCACCACCCACAAGACACTGCGCGGACCCAGAGGCGGTATGATCCTCTGCAACAAGGAAGCCAACGAGAAATTCAATTTTAATAAAGCTATTTTCCCCGGCATTCAGGGTGGCCCGCTGATGCATGTCATCGCAGCCAAGGCTGTCTGCTTCGAGGAAGCATTAAGCGACGACTTTAAGGTATATCAGAAGAACATTGTGGACAACGCACAGGCATTGTGCAAGGGCCTGATGAGCCGTGACATCAAGATTGTCTCCGGCGGTACCGACAATCATCTGATGCTGGTAGACCTGACCCCTTACGGTCTGACCGGTAAGGCAGTGGAGAAGCTGTTGGATGCAGCTCATATCACCGCCAACAAGAACACCATCCCCAACGATCCCCAGTCTCCGTTCGTGACCAGTGGTATCCGTCTGGGAACCCCTGCGGTAACTTCCAGAGGTCTGAACACCGAGGATATGGATCAGGTGGCAGAGGCCATTGCCATGGTCATCAAGGGCGGCGAGGAACAGGTTCCCGCAGCCAGAGCCATCGTTCAGAAATTAACAGATAAATATCCTCTGATCTAGGCAGAAGCTGTTTGCAAAGGTCAGCCCGTACATGCAAATGTGCAGGCTGGCCTTTATTTATGTTGGAGTTGAGTTTATACAGGCGTCGTGTTAAAATGTTGGACGGAATACAAAAGAACAGCAGATAGAGGGAACAGATGAAAAAAGAGAAATGGAAAACCTTTGTGACGGACAGGTGGAAGGTGGCAGCGCCGGGACTGCTGGCAGCTTTTGCTGTCTGTTTTATTTTTTTTATTTATGCACCGTTGGAATTGTATGTTACGAACCAGACAGAATTCTGGTTTGATTTTTATAAGATATTAAAAGCGGTTCTGCAGAATTTTGCACTTTTTTTTGGACTGAATGTGTTGGGAATCCTTTTGGCAGCCTGTATCTCCAAAGTTTTTTGCCGGTTCGTTACGGCAGCGGAACTGGTGGTTTTGCTTACTTTATATGTGCAGGGCAATTTTCTGGTGAATCATATGCCGCCTTTCGACGGCACGGAAATCGTATGGGAGGACTACCGGGGAGAAAATATAAAGACAGCGATAGTGTGTATTCTCATAGCGGCAGCGGTCGTGACCATGGCAAAGCTGCTTGGTGCAAAGAGATTTCAGGGAATCTGTATGGCTGTGAGTGCGGGACTTTCGGGAATCCTCATGATAACGCTTGTGACGATGACTGTGACCACAGGGGCTTACCGGGAGAGAACCACTTATTATGCACTGGAGAACGGACAGTACCGTCTGTCACAGGATCAGAATTTCCTGGTATTGCTGTTGGATGCGGTGGATGCGAAGACTTTTGAAGAAGTGATGGATTCGGATCCGGCCTATACAGAGACATTTGCTGATTTTACTTATTATCCGGATATGGTGGGAGCATATCCCTGGACGGCGTTTTCTGTTCCGTATATCTTATCGGGCAAATGGTATGAAGGAGAAGAATATTATCTGGATTACGCGGCGGCAGCTGTGGATGAATCAGGATTGTTCCGGGAACTGTCTGAGAGGGATTATGACATCGCATTGTATGAGTCTGATCCGTGGGTGACTTCGTATACCTATCAGTTTTCCAATATGGTGGAACTGCAGCATGAGGCATATGTCTGGAAGTATTTCAGGCGGGCAATCTGCAAGCTGGGCGGCATCCGCTACGCACCGTTTTTCCTAAAGGAATACTGTTATCGGGCCATTGTACAGACGCAGGGGCAGCACAATGCCTTTGTGGACGAGAGCAATCCTCTGTATACCTGGGATCTCAAAGAATTTGCCACACATATGCAGGAAGAAGAGGTGACGTATCAGGAGGGAAAGTGTTTCCGGTATTATCATTTGCAGGGAGGGCATGTTCCTTTCCTGTATGATGCGGATCTGAATGCGGTAGGAGATTCTTCGTATACGGAGACGCTGGAGGCCAATATCAGGGTGATCGGTCAGTTTCTTGATAAGCTGAAACAGTCAGATCTGTATGACAATTCGGTTATTATCGTTATGGCAGATCATGGCTTTGATCCTCAGAATGAGGTCTCGGCATATGACAGACAGAATCCTCTGTTCCTGGTAAAAGGTGTGGGAGAGAGCCATCCGTTACAGACATCGCTTGTTCCTGCAGCTTACGAGGATCTTCAGGATGCATATGTGAAACTGATGGACGGAGCGGCGGGAGATGCGATTTTCCCATATCAGGAGGGAGAAAAAAGAGAACGCCGGTACATTTTTTATGAGAATACAGAACACGTCATGTATGAATGGTTACAGACGGGACCGGCATGGGATTTTAACGCATATCGGGAGACGGGGAACAAATATCCCCGCAAGAATTAGAGACAACCCCTGTTTTGAACTTTTTGGAATTTACAGCAAAAGGTTAAAAATGGGGGTTGTCTTTCATACTTTACTGTGCTAGAATATCCCTCAGTGAAAAACAAGTGTCCGCACTACAGATACGAACCGGAAGAAAGGATAACATATGGGAGAAACGACCAAGTATTTTGTGGTGAAGCAGAAGGCGATCCCCGAAGTACTGTTAAAGGTAGTGGAAGCAAAGCGGCTTCTGGAGTCAGAGAAGGTTCTGACCATACAGGAAGCGGTTGATGCGGTAGGTATCAGCCGCAGTTCTTTTTATAAGTACAAAGATGATATATTTCCCTTTCATGACAATTCCCAGGGAACGACCATCACTCTTACCTTTCAGATGGATGATGAACCGGGGATATTGTCGGATGTGCTGAAGATCATCGCAGAGTACCGGGCCAATATCCTGACGATCCATCAGAGTATTCCCATCAACGGAATCGCTTCTCTGACATTGAGTATTCAGGTATTGCAGACCACGGGGGACATTTCCCGGATGATCGAGCAGCTGGAGGGACAGCCCAGTGTACATCATGTAAAAATACTGGCAAAAGAATAAAATTTTTCACACGCAAATTTGTGCCTGCGCAAGGTACGAAAGTACCTGAAAGTTTGCAGGCTATGAGAAAGGCAAGGGTTATGATATGATCAACGTTGCAGTATTAGGCTACGGCACCGTGGGCAGCGGTGTGGTGGAAGTTATCGAGAAAAACAAGGACATGGTGAACAAGAAGTCCGCACAGGAACTGAAGGTAAAATACATCCTGGATCTGAGAGATTTCCCCGGAGATCCTTACGAGGACAAAGTCATTCATGATTTCAATACGATCTTACATGATGACAGTGTGACCATTGTCTGTGAGACCATGGGCGGTGTCGGAGCCGCTTATCAGTTCACGAAGCAGGCTCTGGAACGGGGCAAGAGCGTCTGCACCTCCAACAAGGAGCTGGTAGCCAAGCACGGTCCCGAACTGCTGCAGATCGCCAGAGAACATAATTGCAACTATCTGTTCGAAGCCAGTGTGGGCGGCGGTATTCCCATTATCCGTCCGTTGAATTATTCCCTGACAGCAGAGAAGATTGAGGCTATCAACGGTATCTTAAACGGTACTACGAATTATATCTTAAGTAAAATGGAAAAAGAGGGTGCGGACTTTGCTGCGGTTCTGAAGGAAGCGCAGGACAAAGGCTATGCGGAGCGCAATCCGGAAGCGGATGTGGAAGGTTATGATGCCTGCCGTAAGATTGCAATTCTGTCTTCCCTGATGTTCAGTAAAAATGTGGATTCCGAGAAGGTTCCCACCGAAGGTATCACTAAGATCACAGCAGCGGATTTCGAATATGCCAATGCCACAGATCATACCATCAAGCTATTGGGCAGAAGCAGGGCCATTGATGATAATACCGCAGAGGTTATGGTAGCACCGTTTTTACTTTCCAAAGAACATCCGCTTGCCATGGTACATGGTGTATTCAATGCTGTATTTGTCACCGGCAACATGCTGGGAGATTCCATGTATTACGGACGGGGCGCAGGTAAGCTTCCCACCGCCAGCGCGGTAGTATCGGATGTCATCGACTGTGCAAGACATCAGGGCAAGGTGATCATGTGCTTCTGGGACAAAGAGGAAGTAAAGCTGGCAGACATCGGCGAGGCCGAGAGAAGTTTCTTCATCCGGGCAAAGGCCGGAGCGGAAGATGCGGTTACAGCAGCGTTCCCCGGAGGCCGGGTGGTACATCTTAAGGACCGGAAGGAAGACTTCGGATACTTCACACAGAGTATGAAGGAAAAAGATTTTCAGGCAAAATACGAGGCACTGGGCGAGCACATGCTCGGCAGGATCCGTCTGGTATAAAAAGGATATACTATTATTAGATAGAGTTGAGGAGAAAATGTTATGTCAAAAGTAGTGAAATTCGGTGGAAGTTCTCTGGCGAGCGCAGAGCAGTTCAAAAAAGTAGGAAACATCATCCGGGCAGATAAGGAGAGAAAATATGTGGTACCTTCCGCACCGGGGAAAAGATTTTCCGATGACACCAAGGTAACGGATATGTTGTATGCCTGCTATGATCTGGCAGATCAGGGCAAGAGCTTCAAGGCAGAGCTGGATGCTATCAAAGCCCGTTATCAGGAGATCATCGACGGACTGCAGCTGGATCTGGATCTTGTCGATGAGTTCAAGACTATTGAGAAGAACTTTAAGGCAAAGGCCGGCAGCAATTACGCGGCTTCCCGTGGTGAATATCTGAACGGTATTATCATGGCAAATTATCTGGGCTATGATTTCATTGATGCGGCAACCGTCATCTTCTTCGATGAGAACGGCGAATTTGACGCAGCAAAGACCAATGAAGTACTGCGTGCCAGACTGGCAGAGAGCAAGGAAGCAGTTGTACCCGGCTTCTACGGTGCCATGCCCGACGGAACGGTGAAGACTTTCTCCAGAGGCGGTTCCGACATCACCGGTTCCATCGTGGCCAAGGCTGCCAAAGCGGATGTCTATGAGAACTGGACCGATGTATCCGGTTTCCTGATTGCGGATCCCCGCATCATTGATCATCCCGAGGCTATTGAGACTATCACCTATCGTGAACTTCGCGAGCTGGCCTATATGGGTGCTACCGTTCTTCATGAGGATGCCATTTTCCCGGTACGTCAGGAAGGTATCCCTATCAATATCCGCAATACAAACGCTCCCGAGGACAATGGTACCTGGATCGTGGGAAGCACCTGTCAGAAGTCCAAATACGTGATCACCGGTATCGCCGGCAAGAAGGGCTTCTGCTCCGTCAATATTGAAAAAGATATGATGAACTCCGAGATCGGTTTCGGCAGAAAGGTATTGCAGGCATTTGAAGAAAATGGTATTTCTTTCGAGCATGTTCCCTCCGGCATTGATACCATGACGGTATTCGTACATCAGGATGAGTTCATGCACAAGGAACAGAAGGTAGTGGCAGGCATCCATAGACTGGCCAATCCCGACGCCATTGACATCGAATCCGACCTGGCATTGATCGCTGTCGTAGGCCGTGGCATGAAGTCCACCCGCGGCACTGCAGGCAGAATCTTCTCCGCACTGGCACACAAAAATATCAATGTCAAGATGATCGACCAGGGATCTTCCGAGCTGAACATCATCATCGGTGTGGCAAATGAAGATTTTGAGACTGCAATTCAGGCAATCTATGATATCTTTGTGATCACAAGATTATAAGTTTATCAGATATAAAAAGACAGGTCAGTTCGCCCTGTCTTTTTATGGTTCCGGATATTGGATCATATCCAGTATCGGAGTTCGTATAATATATTGGTAGGCCTCAAAAATTTTCTCCGCAGGGACTTCTTTCGGAGAGGAGAGCCATAACTTTAGAATTTCAATTAATAAGAGGGCATTATAATGTGCCAGTGACTGCGGTGTGATAAGTTCGCAGGGCATTTTCCTCATAGGATGTCTGGACAGAATCCGGAAAAAGGTCTGTTCACAGTAGTGTGAAAAAAATTCTCCGAAGCAATTCTGGCCTGTGGTTTCAAAAAGTCGATGATAATATTCCTTATTTTTTTCAAAACAGATAAACATCAGCTTGATGGCTTCCTGTTCCATATCGTTTTCGATCATGACTTCGACTTTGCTGCCGATGTCCTGGTCGAACAGAAACTCAATCACTTCGTATTTATCCTGAAAATAGTTATAGAAAGTAGGGCGGATCACATGTGCACCATCCGTGATCATTTTGATGGAAATCTTCTGAAAAGGCATGGTAAGCACAAGAGAACGAAAACTGTCTGCCAATAATTCTTTTGTCTTCATCACAGGACTCCTTTTCCTATAAAAGAACCGGGATAGAAATATTATAACCAAAAAACTTTCTTTTCTCAACTTTAAACGACACTTTTGCCAAAATGTCGCGGAATATTTACAGTTATCGAAAAAATGTAAGAGCAGGAAAAACGCTGTGCAAGGGTTGTATCTTACCATATGCCGGAAAATTGTTTAAAGTAAAAAATGAAAAGAGATAAAAACATTATAACGGGAGAAAGGGGTTGCATGGATGGCATGGTATGAAATTTTCATTGTATCGGTGGGACTATCCCTGGATGTCTTTACCTATGCATTATACAAAGGCGCTATGCTTTCCAGACTGGACAAAAAGCAGATCCTGAAAATGATCCTGCTGTTCACAGGATGGCAGAGCGGTGCAATGCTTTTAGGAAGCCTGATTTCGGAACTTCCGTACATTGCAATGAACTATCAGCGGACAGAAAGACTGTTCAGGGCGGCATCGGCAGTTATTTTTTTCCTGATCGGGATATGGCTGATCGTCCGGGCACTACATATGCGGGACCCGCTGGAACGAAGGGAAGATGCCTTCGCCTGGAGACAGCTATGCATTTGGGCCATACTTACCAGTGTGGACAGTTTTCTGACGGGAATTGGCATGGGCTTTTTAGACACCAGAGTAACGGTGCAGATCATTCAGCTGGCAATTATGGCTGCGCTAGCGGTCATCGCCGGCATCTATGCGGGATATCGGATCGGGTGTCATGGAAGAAACCGTGTACTGATCAGTGGAGCGCTGATCTTCCTGCTTGCCGGCGTGGATGTATTGTTTCGATATTACATCTGAAATACCGTGATTCATAGAATAAATAGACAAAAGTGAGGTAAATCGTATGGCAGACGCAAAACACAAAGTTGAGAGAGCTGCATTTGGCGCAGCAATCGACGGAATTCTGAAGTATGTGAATAAGGACGAAACAGACAGAGAAAAGGCATTCTTAAAGCTGGTAGATCTGTCGGAAAAATTTATGGGAGATACCTTCCGCAAGGAAAGCTATGATGCGGCAAGACGTATGATCCAGGATCCGGACAGCAAATGGATGCAGTATGTGAACCGGATCTTAAACGAAGTGGATCCCCATGTCATCAAAATGTCCGCACTGGACTATGGTTTTGAGGCGGCGTTCTGCGGTAAAAAAGAGATCAACGAGATGCGTGTGAAACATCAGTGCAATATCCCCTGGCTGATCCTGGTGGATCCCACCAGTGCCTGCAACCTGCATTGTACCGGCTGCTGGGCGGCAGAGTACGGCAATCGTCTGAACTTAAGCTTTGAAGATATGGATCGCATCGTTACCCAGGGTAAGGAACTTGGTATCTATCTGTATTTCTTCACCGGTGGCGAACCTCTGGTCAGAAAGGATGACATCATCCGTCTGTGCGAGAAACACGATGACTGTGGCTTCCATGCATTTACCAACGGCACGCTGATCGATGAAAAATTCTGCCAGGAGATGAAGCGGGTAGGCAACTTCTCCGTAGCTATCAGTCTGGAAGGCTTCGACGAAGTGAACGACTTACGCCGCGGCAAGGGCGTGTTTGATAAAGTAATGCATGCCATGGATCTGATGAAGCAGTACGGTCTGATCTTCGGAACTTCCATCTGCTATACCAGCAAGAACTATAAAGTAGTCACCAGTGATGAATTCCTGGATATGATCATTGAAAAAGGTGCCAGATTCAGCTGGTATTTCCATTATATGCCCGTAGGCAATGATGCATCTACCGAATTGCTCTTAGATCCGGACCAGAGAGAATATATGTATCACCGTATTCGTGAAATCCGTGCCATGAAGGGCGGAAAACCTATCTTTGCCTTCGATTTCCAGAACGATGGAGAATATGTGGGCGGATGTATCGCAGGCGGCAGAAACTACTGCCATATCAATCCAAACGGCGATGTGGAGCCCTGTGTATTCATCCATTATTCCGGTGCCAATATCAAGGAAGTAGATCTGCTGACTGCGTTGAAGCAGCCACTGTTTATGGCATACCGTGCGAACCAGCCTTTCAACTGCAATCACTTAAAGCCCTGCCCGATGCTGGAAAATCCGGAAATCTTACAGCATATGGTGCATGAGACCGGAGCACATTCCACTGATTTACAGTCACCGGAGTCTGTGGAGCATCTGTGCGGAAAGTGCGCAGAATACGCGAAAAACTGGGATGAACGGGCCCAGGAACTGTGGAATAAATAATAGTTCTTTTACAAAAGTTTATACTTAGTTAATTGCTTTTTGCCTTTCGGCATACCATAATGTAGGTAACATTCAGAGGAGACTTCGCGAAGGAGACTCTGAAAGATTTGGATAATGTGTCCCCTGTATTGTGGCGGACGAAAGGTGGTACTTCATGAAAGAGAAGTTACAGCGTTTCATGTGGGGGCGTTATGGCAACGACCGCTTCAATCAGTTTTTGATGATTGTGGCTCTGGTCTGCCTGGCGCTCTCTTTTTTTGGTCTGAGAATATTTTATGTGCTGGCTCTGGCCCTGTTAGTCTATGCGTATTACCGGATGTTTTCTAAAGATCTGAGTAAGAGGAGTGCCGAGAACCAGTGGTATCTGAAGAAAGAAATGAAGGTTCGCGGATGGTGGCAGCGAAAGAAAAAGGCTATTGCCGGTCGTAAGGAGTACAAGATCTGTAAATGCCCGAAATGCGGACAGAAGCTTCGGGTGCCCAGACATAAGGGGAAGATCGCAATCCGGTGCAGAAAATGCGGTGAAGAATTTATCCGCAAGACCTGACGGGAAAATCCTGTGGCAGGATCACGGGAAATGAAAATTGGAATACAGAAATATAGGAAAGGGTGGTGAGCCAGATGTTCGGATATATTGTGATCAATCAGTCGGAAATGAAATTTAAGGAGTATGATGTTTATCGATCCTATTATTGCGGATTGTGTCAGAGCCTGAAGGAACGTTACGGTGTCCTGGGGCAGCTTTCTCTGAATTACGATATGACTTTTATCCTGATGCTGCTCACCGGCTTATATGAACCGGAGGAGCAGGAGGCCCAGTGCAGATGTGTGGCCCATCCTTTGGAAAAACATCCCACAAGAAGAAATCTGTTTACGGATTATGTGGCAGATATGACGGTACTTTTTTCCTGCTATAAAGCGGAGGACGACTGGGAGGATGAGCATAGTCTGAAGGGACTGGTGTACAGTTATCTGTTGGGAAGAAAATTCCGTAAAAAACCGTTATTATATCAGGAAAAAGTAAGAAATATCTCACTGGCCATGCAGGATTTTGCGGATGCGGAAAAGCAGGGCAATGCGGATATTGATACCATGGCGGGATTGTTTGGCAGAGTCATGGCACAGATTGTATCCTGTCGTGAGGATGAGTGGAAGGACAATCTGGAGAGACTTGGATTTTTCCTGGGAAAATTCATTTATCTGTTGGATGCCTATGAGGATATCGAGCAGGACCTCAAAAAAGGAACCTATAATCCGTTAAAGAAACGGTATGAGGAACCGGGCTTTGAGGAGGAATGCCGGCAGATCCTGACCATGATGATGTCGGAGTGCTGTAAGGAGTTCGAACAGCTTCCTATTTTACAGAATGTGGATATTCTGCGGAATATTCTGTATTCCGGTGTATGGTGCCGTTATGAGATCGTGCGGAAGAAACGGATGAAAGACAGTGCAAAAGAGGTAACGGGAAATGACTTATGATCCATACAGTGTTCTGGGAGTGAGCAGAGATGCCTCCGAGGAGGAAATAAAAAAAGCATATAAGGCACTGAGCCGGAAATACCATCCCGATGCCAATATCAACAATCCCAATAGGGATCAGGCGGAAGAAAAGTTCAAGGAGATCCAGGCAGCCTACCAGCAGATCATGAAGGAGCGGACCGAAGGCTACAGTTACGGTGGCGGATATGGCAGGCAGAGCTATGGTGGTAGCGGAAGCGGCTACGGTGGAAGCCAGGGATATGGCGGCTACGGTCAGGGATTTGGAGACTTCTGGCAGCAGGCAGGCTGGCAACAGCAGACTTCTGGCTATGAAGAAGAGCCCAGACTGCGGGCAGCCGGTAATTATCTCAGAAACGGCTATTACAGAGAGGCCAGAAATACGTTGGACGGCATGGGAGAACATGAGAAGACGGCCAGATGGTATTACTACAGTGCCGTGGCACACATGGGCCTTGGAAATAATGTAGCGGCGCTGGAACATGCAAACAAGGCGGTGGCGCTGGATCCCCAGAATATGGAATACCAGATGCTCCTGCAGAGACTACAGAGCGGGGGACAGTGGTATGAGAGCAGACAGGCAGCCTATGGCTATCCCCATGTGGGTGGCAACGACCTGTGCCTGAAAATTTGTCTGGCCAATCTGTTCTGCAACCTTTGCTGTGGCGGTGGCGGTTTATGCTTCGGCGGTTATGGTGGAAGAGGAATGTTTTAAAAAAGATACTTGCTTTTTCCATGTATCCTCACTATAATATTAGATACAAGATGTAGATACGAAATTGCTTGAAAAACACAAAATCTAGTGAGACACTATGATTTGCAGAAAAAGTCGTGTCGGGAACTTGCTTCCGATGCGGCTTTTCTTTCGGCTTATGCAGAAATTCGTATCTTATGGGAATGATATAAAGTGAGGGAAACAGCAATGAAGATTCAGAAGAGAGACGGCAGAGTAGTGCCTTATGAAGAGGAGAAGATCCGGGAAGCAATCCATAAGGCCAACAATGAAGTGGAGGAGCGGTATCGTGCCAGTGAGGGACTGATCGAGGAGATTCTGGAGGATGTACAGCAGGAGGGCAGACAGACCCAGACCGTGGAGCATATCCAGGATATGATCGAAGAGCATCTGGTAGAGCACAATAAATATACTCTGGCAAAGAAGTATATTGTATACCGTTACCAGAGAAGTCTGCTCAGAAAGTCCAATACTACGGATGAATCTATTTTAAAACTGATCCGGAATGAGAATAAGGAGCTGGCGGAGGAAAATTCCAACAAGAATACCCGTCTGGCTTCCACTCAGAGAGACTATATTGCGGGCGAAGTGTCCCGTGACGTTACCAGACGTCTGCTTTTGCCGGAGCATATTGCCATGGCGCACGACAACGGTGTGCTGCATTTCCATGATGCGGATTATTTCATCCAGCCGATCTTCAACTGTTGTCTGATCAATATCAAGGACATGCTGGACAACGGCACTTCCATCAACGGCAAGATGATCGAGTCTCCCAAGAGCTTTCAGGTGGCATGTACCGTGACCACCCAGATCATTGCGGCAGTGGCCAGCAACCAGTACGGCGGCCAGAGCGTCAATATCAAGCATCTGGGGAAATATCTGCGTAAGAGTAAGGAAAAATTTGCAAAACAGCTGGAGGAAGAATTCGGGGATACCCTGGATCAGGCAGCCAAGGACAAGATCGTGCAGATGCGCCTGCATGACGAACTGAAATCCGGTGTGCAGACCATCCAGTATCAGATCAATACTCTGATGACCACCAACGGACAGTCTCCTTTTGTCACACTTTTCCTGCATATCGATGAGAATGACGAATATGTGGAAGAGACCGTGCAGATCATCATGGAGATCCTGCGTCAGCGGATCGAGGGGACCAAGAATGAGAAGGGTGTCTATGTGACTCCTGCTTTCCCGAAGCTGGTCTATGTATTGGATGAAAACAACTGCTTAAAGGGCGGAAAATATGACTATGTGACAAAACTGGCCGCACAGTGCTCTGCCAAGAGAATGTATCCCGACTATATCTCCGCGAAGAAGATGCGTGAGAATTACGAGGGAAATGTATTTTCCTGCATGGGCTGTCGTTCTTTTCTGTCTCCCTGGAAGGATGAAAACGGAGAGTACAAGTGGGAAGGACGCTTCAATCAGGGCGTTGTCAGCATCAATCTTCCGCAGATCGGTATTCTGGCAAAAGGAAATGAAGAGAAATTCTGGAAACTGCTGGACGAGCGTCTGGAACTGTGTTATGAAGCATTGATGTGCCGTCACAAGGCACTGGAAGGTGTGGTATCCGATGTGAGCCCCATCCACTGGCAATACGGAGCCATCGCCCGTCTAAAGAAGGGCGAGACCATCGACAAATACTTGCACAATGGTTATTCCACCATGTCTCTGGGATATATCGGACTGTATGAGACCACGTATCTGATGAAAGGATGCAGCCAGACCGTGGAACCCGGCAAGGAATTCGCCCTGCGTGTCATGGATTATATGAAGGATCGCTGCGCAAAATGGAAAGAGGAGACCGGTATTGCATTCAGCCTCTACGGAACTCCTGCTGAGACACTGTGTTATCGTTTCGCAAGGATCGACCGGGAAAAATACGGTGATATTTCCAATGTCACCGATAAGGGATATTACACAAATTCCTATCATGTGGATGTCCGGGAGAAGATCGACGCTTTCACCAAGTTCAAGATCGAGAGTGAGTTCCAGAATAAGTCGTTGGGCGGAGCTATCTCTTACGTGGAAGTACCGAACCTGACCAATAATGTGGAAGCCATCGAGGAAGTCATCCGTTTTATTTACGATAATATCCAGTACGGTGAGTTCAACACCAAATCCGATTATTGCCACGTCTGTGGCTATGATGGTGAGATCATGATCAATGATAATATGGAATGGGAGTGCCCTCAGTGTCACAACAAGGATCATGCGAAAATGAATGTCACCAGAAGAACCTGCGGTTATCTGGGAGAGAACTTCTGGAATGCCGGCAAGACCAAGGAGATCAAGGCAAGAGTTCTTCATCTGTAATATGCAGATAGTAAAAGGGAAGGAAATGTCCTATGAATTATGCGACGATCAAGAAAACGGACGTGGCAAACGGTCCCGGCGTGAGAGTATCGCTGTTTGTCAGCGGTTGTACCCATCATTGCAAGGGATGCTTTAACAGTGTGGCCTGGGATTTTCAGTACGGACAGGCTTACACGCTGGAAACAGAACAGGAGATTTTACAGGCACTGGCCCCGGACTATATCCGGGGCTTAAGCTTGCTGGGCGGCGAACCTATGGAACCGCAGAACCGTGCAACGGTGCTTTCTCTGGTAAAGAAAGTAAGGGAAATTTATCCCCGGAAGACGATCTGGTGCTATACCGGCTATGATTTTGATAAGGATCTTCTGGCCTGGATGGAAGCGGGAGATCCGGTGATCACGAAACTTTTACCGCTTCTGGATGTTATCGTGGACGGAGAATACAAGGAAGAGTGCCGTAATTTACGTCTACCTTTTCGCGGATCAGAGAATCAGAGGATTTTGGACGTACCATTGTCTTTAAAGGAAAAATGTGGTATAATTTTACATACATAAGAGGATTCGGGTCGAAAAAGGGATATCGGTTCGAAAATAAAAACAAAAGTGTGAGGGAGTAATACAAGTATGGAGAGCTTTCTGGATATGACATTAGATAGAAATCTCTACATCGGTGTTCCGGTGGGAGCCTTTTTGTGCTCCCTTTTTCTGTTATTCTGCTTTTTCAATACCATGAAGAGCCGGACAGTTCGTAGTCTGAGGGCAGTGCTGACTTCCTGCCTGGTGTGGACCGGTGGGGCGATTCTCATGCGGCTACAGGTATTTCCGGGAATTCGTTTCTGGCATAATTTTGCACTGTTTGGTCTGCTGGTGATTCCAGTGTTTATGTATGCATTTCTATTTGCTTTTCTGGAAATTACGGAGCATGATGCGCTGATCTATATCTATGGAGTCCTGACGACAGCTCTGGTTCTGGGCAATGCCTGGAGTGGTGCGATCCTGCCGGCACCGGAAGTGATGACCCGTGCCGATGGAACTTATGTCTATATGTATCATGCAACATCCGGAATCTGGGTGTTGACGGTATTGGAGGTCTCGGTATTGGTCTATGCCACTTATCTGGCTCATTGCAAGATCGGTGGAGACCTACAGCTGCGTAAAAAACTACAGCCGCTGTTGCTGGGAACCCTGTTTGTTTTGATGGGAAATCTGCTCTGCCTGATTCCGGGAAGCGTCTTTCCGTATGATATGCTGGGCGGCGTTGGTATGGCGGTGTGCATGGTCTATATCATGTACAAGCAGTATCTGTTTGATTTTTCCTATCGTGTAACGGTAGGTGCAGTATATTTTCTGGCAGTTGTGGTGGCATCCCTGCCGTTGGTCATCCTGTCTCATAATCTGGAAAATGTGCTGGGAAGTCTGGAGCGGGCGGTAACGCAGAAACTGCTGATCTATATCGTTCTGCAATGTGCCTGGACGGTGCTGGTGGTAGCTTTTGCCAGAAAGCGTCTGGAGGATATCCTGAACCAGAAGCTGAAGCATATGCTGGAGGGACTGCGGAAATTCCAGGACAGAGCGGCATCCATTTTAAACCGTAAGGAATTGTTTGCCAATATGCATGACATTCTGGATGATGCAATTCCGGGCTGGGAATCCAGAATCTTTGAGAAGAATATAAATGATGACGGTTACCATGAGGTGGTACAGAGCGGACATATCCCGCTGGGCGAAGATGAGGTGGAGAGAGTCTGTGGCATCGTAGAGCAGGAAGAGACAAAAGAGACACCGGAGATCGCCCTGTTAAAATATGATAATATGGTCTGTGGATTTGTATATATGGAGCGTCTGCGGGAGAGTAAGCTCAATTACCGCGAGGCGGACTGCATCCGGCAGATGGCAAATATTGCTTCCGGCAGTCTGAAAAACATTGATGCTTATGAAAAGGTATATCAGGTATCCATTCATGACGAACTGACCGGCCTGTATAACCGCAGCTATTGTGGAGTGTATCTGCGCCGCGATGGTGCCTTGGGAGAAGAACGGGGCTTTTTATACATGGACATGGATAATTTTAAGTTATACAATGACCTGTACGGAGAACAGACCGGCGACCGGATTCTGCAATGGTGCGCGAAGAGATTTTTGGATAATGTGGAGAACGGAGAGGTATTCCGGGTAGGATCCAATGAGTTTCTGGTCTCGGTGCCGGAGACCGGAAAGGACGCACTGGTGGAGCTGGCGGAGAAGCTGACCCGGGCAGTACAGGAGAATGCTACAAATAAACCACAGGTCATGCAGCCCATTACATTCAGCGTTGGTGTGGCATGGTATCCCGGTCTGGCAGCGGATGCGCTGGAATTGTTCCAGCAGTCCAAGCGGGCGGCCTTTTATGCGAAGCGTAATGGTAAGGACCGGATCCAGGTATATGAAGGCGGTATCAATGAGGAGAGCCAGGATAAGGAGACCGGTTACGAGCAGGTGGCGCCTACGGTGTATGCACTGGTGGCGGCTATTGATGCGAAGGATTCCTTTACTTTCCAGCACTCCACCAATGTATCCCAGTATGCGGTATTGCTGGCCCAGAAGCTGGGCTTGTCCAGAAACGATATCCAGACCGTAAAGGTGGCAGGCCTTTTGCATGATATCGGTAAGATCGGTATCCCGGAGAGCATCCTGAAAAAGGCTGGAAAGCTTACGAATGAAGAATATGAGATCATGAAGAGCCATGTGGAGAAATCCATCGAAATGATCCACTATCTGCCGAATATGAACTATGTGATCCCCGCAGTCGTTTCCCATCACGAGAGATATGACGGCAAGGGTTATCCCAGAGGAATCAAGGGAGAAGAGATTCCGTTTCTTGGCAGGATCCTGGCGGTGTGCGACAGCTTTGATGCCATGATCTCCAAGAGAGCATATAAGGAGCCCCTGAGTGTGGAATACGCTATGGGGGAACTGGAGAAAAATAAAGGAACCCAGTTTGATCCGGAGGTGGCAGATGCTTTTATTGAACTGATCAAAGAAGGAAAAGTTCCCCTGTAGGAACTGATAGCAAAAAAAGAGGCACCCACGGGTGCCTCTTTTCAAAAGGGGAGGATTAAGTATTATCGTATCTTTCGTAAGATCAAAGGAGGGGATCCGATGATAGTAGTAGTCTGTCCCGGATTTGTGGGTTTATACATCCCCGATTGATATTTTTTTGTTGTTTTTGAGGACGAGTTGTTATATACTATGATTAATAATTCTGCCAATAGGTGAACTGCCTGACTGCTTGCAGGCAAGGCAGTTCACCTATTGAGCGGATAAACAGACATGAGCATGGAGGACGCCAGTCCGAAATGCGAATGGATGTGACGATTTCGAGAGCCCGAAGGGCGGAGAAATCGTATTATTAAATATTTAATTATTATGTAAGGATGGTATTACAATTATGAATTTAATGGAACAGTGGAGATCAGTAGCATATAATGAGGCAACCGGCAAAGAGAAGCTGCAGCAACTCTGGGCAGCTTATTTCCAGGAGGAGAAGGAAATCTACGCACAGCTTCTGAAGAATCCCGATGAAGTAGTAAAGGGTACCGTGAAGGAACTGGCTGACAAGTTCAAAGTATCTCTGATGACCATGACCGGATTCCTGGATGGCATCAACGACAGCCTGGTAGAGCAGAACCCTATTGATGATCTGGAAGAGGATACTCAGGTAAACTTAGGCTTCGATAAGGCTCTTCTGTACAAGAACATGGTAGCAGCAGAAGCCGACTGGCTGTACAATCTGGAAGAGTGGAACGATATCTTTGACGAAGAGACCCGTAAGGAACTCTACAAAGAGCAGAAGTCTTCCACTACCATTGTGAAGGAGCAGAAGGTTTATCCCAATGATCCCTGTCCCTGCGGAAGCGGCAAGAAGTACAAGAAGTGCTGCGGCAGAAAGTAAATTGAACATAAAGGGGGTTTTCCGCAGGTTTGCAGAGAGCCCCTTTTTCGTTTTCCCTGAGTTTAACATTGTTTTACAGGAAAGGAAGGGTTACATATGAAAATGCTGAAAGAATTGAAATGGGAAGCAATTCTTACCGGTGTGCTGTATATTCTCTTAGGAATCGTGGCACTGGTGATCCCGGAGACCATGCAGAAGACACTGGGGTATCTGATCGGTATCGTATTGATCGTGGCAGGACTGGTATCTATTATCTGCTATCTGCTCAGGGATGCCAGAGAGAACTATTATCACAATGAGTTTGTATTCGGTATTCTCGGAATCGTGTTGGGAGCAGTAGTCCTGTACAAGGTAGAGATCGTCATCTCCCTGATTCCCTTTATTCTGGGAGTACTGGTTCTGTGTAGCGGATGCAGCAAACTGCAGGATGCCATTGACCTGAAAAGACTGGATTACGGCAGCTGGCTGGGACTTCTTATTGTGGCGGCAATCAACATCATTCTCGGAGTGGTACTGATCTACAATCCGTTCAAAGCAGCGATTCTGTTGTTCCGTGTTCTGGGAGTGGTACTGATCCTCAGTGGTGCCGGCGATTGCTTTTCTACGATTTATTTTGCGCGCAAGCTCCGGAGATTCAAACAGGAGCAGGATGCCTTGGACAGTACCTTCGAAGAGGTCGACCCTAAGGAGCAAAATTAACGGACACAAAAGAACAGGCAGGAGGAACATTGTGAATATTGCATCTTTTTTGTCCCCGAAGGAGGAGGTTACTTTTCTTCGGGACGATATGACTATCAGACAGGGGCTGGAGAAGATGAAACGCTACGGTTACACAGCGGTACCGGTGATCGATGCCGAGGACCGGTATGTGGGCGTAGTCAGTGAGGGAGATTTTCTGTGGAATATCTTGAACCACAACAGTGAGCTGGATACTATTACCATGAAGAGTCTGGAAAAGCTGTCCGTGAGGGATATCATACAGAGTGGCAAGATCCGGCCGGTATGTATCGATACCAACATGGAAGAACTGCTGGGACAGGCACAGATGCAGAACTTTGTACCGGTGATCGATGACAGAAATGTATTTATCGGCATTATTACCCGAAGCGAGATCATCAAATATTTTATCAAGAAACAGATTGAAATAGCAGAAAAACAGATATAATTCGTTAAAAAAGAGAAAGGTGTGTAGAAACATGAAAAAGTTGGAAGAATATGTAAGGAGCATTCCCGATTTCCCGGAGAAGGGTATCATTTTCCGTGATGTCACAAGTGTACTGCAGGATGCGGACGGACTGCACCTGGCGATCGATACCATGCAGGAGAAGATCAAGGATCTGGATTATGATGTGGTAGTAGGTCCCGAGTCCCGCGGATTTATCTTTGGAACACCGATCGCATACAATAATCATAAGCCCTTTGTATTGATCCGTAAAAAGGGAAAGCTTCCCAGAGAGACCGTATCTGCCACGTATGATCTGGAATATGGTTCCGCTACCATCGAGATGCACAAGGACAGTATCAAGCCCGGTCAGAAAGTTCTGATCGTGGATGACCTGATCGCTACCGGAGGTACCACCGAGGCTATGATCAGACTGATCGAGTCTCTGGGCGGTGAAGTAGCCGGCGTGGTAGTGCTGATCGAACTGGCAGGACTGAAAGGCCGTGAGCGCATTAACAAATATCGTCTGGAGTCAGCCATCTGCTACGAGGGAAAATAAGACATCGATAAAAATAATATGGAGCTGTTTCGTCTATGACAGAAGAGAAGAACGAAGTCATTTTTGATGATGACAAGATAAGTAAATCAGAAGAATTCGTGAATCCGGAGGAATTATATCAGGAGCTTATTCAATGTGTGCAAAAATATCATCCCAGTGATGATATTTCCATGATCGAGAAGGCCTATAAGGTCGCCAGCGAGGCTCACAAAAATCAGTTCCGGAAGTCCGGAGAACCTTATATCATCCATCCATTGAATGTGGCAATCATTCTGGCGGATCTGAAGCTGGATAAAGAGACCATCGTGGCAGGTATCCTGCACGATGTGGTGGAAGATACCGTGATGACGGAGGAGGATCTTAGGAGAGAATTCGGTGATGATGTTGCACTTCTGGTAGACGGAGTGACCAAACTGGAGAAAATTCCGCTGTCCGGCAGCAACGGAGAACAGTCAGATGCCAAGCTGGAGATGCAGGCAGAGAATCTGCGTAAGATGTTCCTCGCCATGGCGAAGGATATCCGCGTCATTATGATCAAACTGGCGGATCGTCTGCACAATATGCGTACCTTAAAATACAAGACGCCGGAGAGCCAGCAGAGGATTGCCAAGGAGACGCTGGAGATCTATTGTCCCATTGCCCAGCGACTTGGTATCAGCAAACTGAAGATCGAACTGGATGACTTGTCACTGAAGTATCTGGAGCCGGATATCTATTATGATCTGGTGGATAAGATCGCTGTCCGTAAGAGCGTCCGTGAAAAATATATCCAGGGTATTGTGGATGAAGTCAGTGAACATATTAAGAATGCCGGCATCGAAGCCAAAGTCGATGGCCGTGTAAAGCATTTTTTCAGTATTTATAAGAAGATGAAGAACCAGCACAAGACGCTGGATCAGATCTATGATCTCTTCGCTGTGCGTATCATCGTGGAGACGGTGAAGGACTGTTATGCGGCACTGGGTGTGATCCATGAAATGTATAAACCCATTCCGGGGCGCTTCAAGGATTATATTGCCATGCCCAAAGCAAATATGTACCAGTCTCTGCATACCACATTGATTGGCAGTAACGGACAGCCTTTCGAGATCCAGATCAGGACCTTCGAGATGCACCGCGTGGCGGAATACGGTATTGCCGCCCACTGGAAATACAAGGAGGCTTCCGACGGCAAGAAGCCGGAGGTACAGGAAGAAGAGAAGCTGGTATGGCTGCGACAGATCCTGGAGTGGCAGCGGGACATGTCGGATAACAAGGAATTCATGAATCTGCTGAAGAACGATCTGGATCTGTTCTCCGACAGCGTATACTGCTTTACGCCTACCGGTGAGGTCAAGAACCTTCCGGCAGGATCTACCCCGATTGACTTTGCTTACAGCATTCATTCCGCCGTGGGTAATAAGATGGTGGGAGCGAGAGTCAACGGGAAGCTTGTGACCATTGATTATAAGATCAACAACGGAGACCGGATCGAGATCATCACTTCGCAGAACTCCAAGGGTCCCAGCCGTGACTGGCTGAATGTGGTAAAAAGTACCCAGGCCAAGAACAAGATTAACCAGTGGTTCAAGAATGAGTTAAAGGAAGACAATATTTTAAAGGGCAAGGATCTGCTTTCCGGCTACTGCAAAGCCAGAGGCATCAACCTTGCCAGCCTGCAGAAGCAGGAGTATATGGATGCCATTATGCGCAAGTATGGATTCCGGGACTGGGATTCTGTGCTGGCGGCTATAGGACACGGTGCTCTGAAAGAAGGGCAGATCGTCAACAAGATGCAGGAGCTGTACGACCGTGACCATAAGAAAGAGATGACCAACGAGGAAGTTCTGGCAAGCATTGCGGAGAACAATGCGGCAAATGCGCAAAGTGGTGCGAACAAGCCTGTCCTCATGAAGTCCAAGAGCGGTATCGTGGTAAAGGGTATCGCGGATCTGTCGGTGCGTTTTTCCAAGTGCTGTTCTCCTGTGCCGGGGGATGAGATCGTGGGTTATGTGACCCGTGGAAGAGGTATCTCTATTCACCGTACCGACTGTATCAACATCATCAATCTGCCGGAGATGGAGAGGGCGAGACTGATCGATGCGGAATGGCAGCCGGAGGAGGCACATGCGGAGAAATATCTGGCGGAGATCAAGATCTATGCCAACAACCGTAACGGACTGTTAGCGGATATTTCCAAGGCGCTGACGGAGAAAAATATTGATATCATGTCCATGAACACCAGAACCAACAGACAGGGACTGGCAACGCTGCAGACGACCTTTGAGATCAGCGGCAGAGAGGAACTGAACCGTATCATTGACAAGATCCGGGGCATCGAGAGCGTCATTGACATCGAGAGAACCACAGGCTGATAAGGTGATGTCAGGAAAACGGCGGAACCTGTCGGGAAACAGAAAGTGAGATTATTATGAGCAATATCCGTATCGGACATATGACGCTGGGAATCTATCAGACCAACTGTTACTTTGTATACAGAGAGAACAGTGATAAAGTGCTGGTATTCGACCCCGCGGATCATGGAGAGAAAATTGAGGCGGCACTTGGGCAGCACGGACTACATACAGCAGCGATCCTTCTGACCCATGGACATTTCGACCATATCGGTGGCTGTGAGGAATTGAAGGCGGCAGCGGATGCCTATGCCGGGGAGCATGGAGAGAACCCCGTGAAAATATATGCCGGGGAGGCGGAGAAAAAGTTTCTTTTGGATACGAAGAGCAACCTGTCGAAAGATATGGGACGCCCGGTAACGGTCACCGCGGATGTGTATCTGAAGGATGGCGAGGAACTGGATCTGGATGGCATCCGGATCAAAGTTCTGGCAACGCCCGGACATACTGCAGGCGGTGTCAGCTATTATTTCCCAGAGGGAGGGTTCTTAATCTGCGGGGATACCCTGTTCCAGGAATCCGTGGGCAGAACCGATTTCCCCACCGGCAGTATGAGTACGCTGGTGCGTTCGGTGAAGGAGAAGCTGTTTACTCTGCCGGAGGATACGGTAGTCTATCCGGGACACGGCGACAGCACCACCATCGGACATGAGAAGAAATATAATCCGTTTTGCGTTGATTAAATCAAAAAGTATTCGGGCACAGAAAGAGTTATCTCTGTGCCTGTATTTATGTAAATGAGGAAAATACAATGAAAGTAGTGAAATTATCCCATCCTAACTATGAATATGATGTACATTCTCTGGTGAAGGCTTTTTATGCGGAGGACCAGGTCACGGTCATCACCCCGGAGACAAAACCGGAGAAGCTGGCAGAGCTGGAACCGCAGGTCAGTCTGGAAATCGAACTGGGGGACACCGGGGCGAAGATCCGTGTGGGAGAAGAGATTTTTTTGTGGGAGGCAGCATCGGAGGCAATCGCGGATGGCTATAAGAACGGTCTGAAACGTTTCCTGTACCGCACCTTAAGCAAGGTGACCGGGCAGAAACTCCCATGGGGAAACCTTACCGGCATCCGTCCCACGAAGATCGCCTACGGTATGCTGGATGAGGGCAGAAGTGATGCAGAGATTCTGGATTTCATGGAGCAGAGCCATTACGTCAGCGAAGAGAAGGCACTTTTGGGAATCGATATTGCGAAGAGAGAGCGGGATCTGTTAAAAGAGATTCATTATGAGGGCGGCTACAGTCTGTACATCGGGATTCCGTTCTGCCCTACAACCTGTCTCTATTGCTCCTTTACCTCTTATCCGATCGCTGCATTCCGCAGGCAGGTGGACGCCTATGTGGACGCTGTGATCAAAGAGATGGATTATGTGGCGGAGAACTTTCAGGACAAGGTACTGGATACCGTCTATATCGGCGGTGGTACGCCCACCACACTGGAACCGGAGCAGCTGGACCGTCTGATCACGGCATTAAAGTCCAAGTTTGATTTCTCTACCGTGAAGGAATTCACTGTGGAAGCCGGTCGTGCCGACAGCATCACCAGAGAGAAGCTGGAGGTACTGTACCGTCATCAGGTCAGCCGCATCTCTGTGAATCCCCAGACCATGAAGCAGGAGACACTGGATATCATCGGCAGAAAAGCCAGTGTGGAACAAGTGCTTACGGCATATAATCTGGCAAGAGAAGTCGGCTTCGACAATATCAATATGGATCTGATCCTGGGACTGCCGGGAGAACTGGAGGCGGATGTACAGCGCACCATCGAAAAGATCGTGGAGCTGGCCCCGGACAGCCTGACCGTTCATTCCCTGGCCATCAAGCGGGCATCCCGCCTGAACCAGTGGATCCAGGAGAACGGTGTCTCCATGCTCCACAACACAGACGAGACCATGAAGATCGCGGCGGCGGGAGCGGAAAAGCTGGGAATGAAGCCCTATTACCTCTACCGCCAGAAGAACATGTCCGGCAACTTCGAGAACACCGGCTACGCCCGCCCCGGAAAATACGGCCTGTATAACATCCTCATCATGGAGGAGAAACAGACCATCGTGGCTTTGGGAGCCGGAAGCATCACCAAGAGAGTCTTCCCCGACGGAAGAATCGAGCGGTGTGACAATGTGAAGGATGTGGGACTGTATATTGAGAAGATTGATGAGATGATCAAGAGGAAGAGGGAATTGTTTACGTAAAACAGGGGAAATCGTTTGTATAGTAATAATATCAAAAAAATAAGAATAGTTGCTGATGTTGCCAGTGTTTTTGCGGAAAGTCTTGAAAGGAGGAAACTATATTGGGCTGAACAGTTGCATACTGGCATCGTATTATAGCATGCGAAGGAGAAAGGGGAATTCTCAATGTTAAGAGTTGCTATATGTGAGGATGTTTTATCTGAGTTGCAGAAGCAAACACAGATCATACAATCCATCATGGCAAGGCTATCCAAAAATGTGAAATTTTTTTGCTTCCGGAGTGGGGAAGAATTATTAATGGAAACAGACACCACGGGAAATATGGACATCGTTTTTTTAGATGTGGAAATGCTTGGTATCAGCGGAATTGAAACCGCGCGTATCCTTAGGGAAAGAGACAGCAGGGTAATTCTGATTTTTGTATCCTGTCATAACCAGTACTGCAAGGAAATGATTGAAGTGCAGCCATATGCATTTATAGATAAGCCGGTGTCTGAAGAAAAATTGGAGAAGATCCTGAAACGGGTGTTTGAAACACATTTGAATTCCGATGACAGTTATTGCTTTTCTTATAATAAAAGGCAATACAATATTCCACTGAATCAGATCCGGTTTTTCCAAAGTGATAAAAGAATCGTACAGATCAATGCAGTACAGCTGGATATGCCTGAATTGGAATACTTATTTTATGGAAAATTGGAAGAAGTGGAAAGGAATCTGCGGAAAGCAAATGTAAAATTCCTGAGAATCAGAAAATCGTTGCTCGTGAATACTCGTTTTATTAAGGAGTATTCTGCGGACAGGGTTGTTCTGGATAATGGACGGGAAGTAGAAATCAGTAAAAATTACAGAGATCATGTAAGACAGCATTATATTTCAATGTTAAAGGGGAGAAGATGGGAATGATGCTTGTTCTGGCTATTGTGGAGATTTTTTCTGTAATACTGCAGCGTATTTTTTGTGACAGTACATTGAAAAAGAAGAAAATTCGCAGGTATACAGACTATCTGGTATGGGGAGGATATTTTGCGGTCTTCAACGGTGTTACATATGTTTTAACGTATCTGGGAGATGGCACGAGTAATATCTGGCTGAATATATTACTTTTTGTATGTATTTTTTTTGTGACGATCAGAATCCTATATACTGATTCAGTCAGAACATTGATGGCGACGACTATATTTATGTATATGAGCGGCATGTGTGCAGAATTGCTCGTGTATTACGGAAAAGAATTTCTGGCATGGACAGATGATGCAGAAGTAACCTTGCTGTGCACAGTGTTATCTAAAATTGTCTGGTATTTGATTATTAAATTTACCTCTCTTATTATAAAACTGAACAGAAAAGCGGAACTGAATCTTCAGGATTGGTTGGAAGTATTTATCGTTCCGGTCTGTAGTATATGGATCCTGATTTCCGTTTTTATCACAGGAACCCTTGAAAACTATTTCTGGGGATTTATTGTAGTATTCATGATCCTGCTGATCAACGTCTTTACCTACTATCTGTATGATAAAGCAAAAGAAAATATGGAAAAACAAATGCGGGAAGAAATCCTGAAAAATCAGTGTGAGTACTATATTCGCCAGAACCGGGAAAGTAAGGAATGGTGGGAAGAATTAAGGAAGCTGCGTCACAATATGAAGCAGCATTACATATTGGAAAATACTTATTTGGAAAAGGAAGATTATGAAGCCCTGAAAAGATACTGCAGTGAAAATCTGAAGTTTTTAGACAAAAAAGATTTTATTTCCAATAGCGGAAATCTTTATATTGACAGTGTGGTTAATTACAAGGCAGATATGGCGGAAAAGGCAGGAATAAAGGTGACAGCCAATACGGAAGTGCCGCAGGATGCGGAGATGAATGCAGAGGATATCAGCATTTGTCTGGGCAATCTATTGGATAATGCCATAGAAGCTGTAAAGGAACTGACCGAAGATAGGGTGATCAGGCTATGGATCACCACAGACGGTAATAATATAGCCATCAGTATTAAAAACCGGTATAAAAATGCATTGCATAAAAGCGGGGGACGATATCTGACAAGCAAGGAAGACGACAGGATGCATGGAATCGGTCTTTCGATCGTCAGACAGATCGTGGATCAATATGCCGGTGAGATGGAGATACGGGAGGAAGATAATGTTTTTGATGTAATGATATTAATGTATGATTTTTTAACATAAAAAGAATACGGAATATGTGAATACCCGGATTAAGATATGCTTTTCAAGAGAAACGTTTCGAAGCATATTTTAACCCGGGTATTTTTATCCAAAAGTTACATATAACCCGGTCGTTTTTGACATCTACGGTTATGACTTGTCGATATGTGTTATAATCTGCAAAAAATAAGGAGGAAACACATATGAAGAAATTCAAAGAATTTTTCAAGAAGTACGCATGTAATGCATCAGCAATTTTGTTGACGGGAGTGTTGGCCGGAGTAGCAACAAGAGGCTGCTATTTTGTGTACTATCAGCCTGAGGTACCCGAAAATCTGAAAAACTTTTCAAAAAATAAGTAAGCAATGGAACGATTTTTTGAAAAGATAACCAGGGCATTGGTTGAGAACGGTAATATCCGTGAGGAAGAAGAGGAAGTATATCAGTACGCCTTGAAAAGTATGCTGATATTAGGAGGAAATATTCTTCTGAGTCTGATGATAGGAGTTTGTATGGGAATGCCGGGATACTGTGTATTGTTTCTGTGTATGCTTGTTCCCCTAAGATCAGATGCAGGCGGATATCATGCTCCTAACTTGTTTATCTGTTATTTACTTTCTTTTGCATCCTTGATTTTGACAATGTTTTGGGCAAAAGAGACAAGTGTATTTCAACTTGCCATCGTATCAGCACTTGCATTGGGCTCATTATTATTAATTTTTCTGTTTGCACCTTTGGACAGTAAAAACAGACCGCTGGAAGGTCAGGAGAGAAAGTGTATAAGGAAACGAGCCAGAATAGTTGTGTGTCTGGAGTGGATCACAGGGGGACTGCTACTGCTTGTCAGCCCTCCTGCCGCCTATACAGTATGGAGCGCAATTGTGTGGAGTGGAGTGGGATATATAGCATGGTATCTGGAAAGAAAAATAGAGGCAAGAGATGAAAAGCATTAAAGGATATAAAAAGAGATGGTTACCTGTCTGTTTACTGCTTATGCTGTTCATAAATGTTTTGCCTGCTAAGGCAGCCTTGGATGCAGCGAAAAGGGCAGATTACACTGTATCAGAATTTGGTCTTTTTCAGCCTAAGAAGCCTAAAAAACAGAAGTAATAAGTAAGGTAAGAGAAGGGGAGGACGGAGATGAAAAGAATAGGGATATTGCTCTGCTGTATTGTCCTGTGTCTGCTCTTTCCAGAAAAGGTGCATGCAGAAGAGATAGTCTCCGAAAAGGAACCTGTTGATATTATTTTTGTTATTGATTGCAGCGGGTCCATGAAAACCAATGATGTATCACGAATGGGCCTGAGTATGGTACAGGCATTTGTGGATACAGTACAGGCTGAAGATATCCGTATTGGATATGTGGCTTACAATGACAGCATTTTATCTTATTCTGCACCGAAATCCATAGCATTGGCTGAAGAAAGAGAAGCCTTGAAGGAAGAAATAGGAGCAATAACTTATTCCCGGGATACGGATATTGGATTAGGAGTCTCCTACGCCTGTGAGCTGCTGTCTGCGGAGAAAAACACCAGAAAAATCATGGTGTTGATCTCGGATGGAGAAACAGATCTGCCGCAGGGTAAGGAACGTACGGAGGAACAGTCCAATCAGGAACTGGAACAGTGCGTCTGTCAGTGTCAGGAAGAAGGCATACAGATCTATACAGTGGCTTTTGGTCAATATGACGGTAGCAAAACGGTCTTAGAAGAAATAGCAATGCAGACAGAAGCAGAAAGCTATTCTGCACAAGGGCCGGAAGACCTGATAGAAATATTGTATGGAATTTTTCAGGACAATCTTATATACCAAATACAAAAATTTTCCAGTGGAACTTATGCGGGAGGAAGTCAGGAAATCAGGTGTGTGCTGGATGCACTCTATCTGGATGAAATTAACATAGTATTGATTTCCTCAAAACCTATAGGAGAAGCAACCGTTCAATATGGCGGGGAGGAAATCCTGCTGACAGGGCTGTCCCATTATGCCGTAGGAAAGATTGAAAATGTCGGAGAGAATCAGACAGGAAAAGAACTGATTATTCACTCGAAAACAGAGGAAGGACAGGATCTTCAGGTATATGTTATCAGCTACCGGGGGCTTACACCGGTATTGGAGATGACAACGGATGCCGAAAGAAATCAGCATCTGGAATATTGGGTTTACTTTAAAGACCGCAATGAAAACATTATAAAGAACACAGAGTTTTATAACAGCTTTCTTTGGAAACTTGCCGACGATGATGCGGACATGGTACAGGAATATGTGAATGTGTCAGAGGGTGTCCTGAAGGGGAGTCTGCAATTTCCTCATTCCGGTATTTATATGTTGAGAGGAACACTTTCGGATGATTTTGGAAACTATTCATTTTCAGCTCAGGTCAAAGTGATAAATGAGATTCCAAACGGGAGCATACCGGAAGAAGATTGTACGGTTTTAGACGGTGAAAGAATTCTTAATCTGGATGAATTTTTCACAGATCCTAACGGGGATATATTGACCTATTCTGTTACAGGTGTGCAGGAAGGTGTTGAAGTTGGCCTGGAGGGGAATCTCCTGACGATTACTCCAAGGAGTGCAGGGACGCATATTGTCACATTGCAGGTCAGTGACGGTGAAGATGCGATACAGTATGCCTATCGGATAAAGGTAATTCCGATATGGCAGGCATATTGGTGGGTGGTTGCACTTATTCTTATAGTCGGCATATTTGTTTTGTGGAAGATTTTACATAAACCCAGGCCTGAATTGGAGCGCCTGACGGAAGAGAAAAAGCAATACCATTTCTGTGGGAAATTGGATGCCTATTTTGTATTGCAGCCGGAAGATGAGGAGGAGATTCCACCACTTTCTTTTTCCATGAATAAGGTGAAGGACGGCAGGGTATCATTGGGAGCGCTTTTTGGTACTTATCCGGAACAGGCAAAAGCACTCCAGTTGGAAGATATTTTTCTGATTGCTGATGAAAACCGCAACATAATCTTATACCACAGATCAAAATCCGGTGTCATGGTGGGAAATGCAATTGCATGTATGCAGATACAGTACAGTATTAGTTTTGGAGATATCATCTACATTACTTCATCCGATGGGAGATATGATCTGGAGATCCACTATGTTGCAGTATTTGAATGATATTTATAATATTACGGCATTTATTGTACCGAGAAGCAATTGTAGACATCAGTTGTGGACAAAAATTGCTCACAACTTTTCAATAAATCAAAGTAAAAGGAGGATGTGATAGCCATGGAGACAATCACACAGACAAACAGAACAATACTGTTTGCCGAAATCAATCCGGAACGACTCAATCTGCTGACTTTAGTAGGGGATGTGCGGGGAAAGAGCAGTCTGGATGACGACAAGATCAAAGAGATCAACGAAGAGCTGTTGGTCTCAAGCTTTGAGGAATTTCTGGAAAAGTTTACTCCGGTGGTATATTCCTGGTGCGACGCAGCCACAGGAACCATTCAGTACAGTCTGACAAAGCCGGAAAATATTCCCCAGAACTGTATCACGGAAATACCGCTGAATGAATCCAATGATCTTTTAAATATGTTGACGACACTGATGAGCGCAAGAGATGCGCAGGGCGTGGCCAATGCAGATTTCCAGTTCAGCAATATTCTGGAGATGATCTCCCCTAAGAAAATCATGGATGACATCCGGCAGGTCCGCAGGGAAATCCAGTATACCTACAGTAAATATGTAGAACTGGATGAGGAAGATCCCAAACGTCTGGATCTGGGTGATAAACTGAACTATCAGTTTGAACAGGCAAGTCAGAACTACAACAATGTTCTGGCCATGCTGCCGTTGGCGATAGAAGACATTAAGACCCGGTTGCTGCTTGGAGACAGTGAAGCAGGGCAGGGACAGTCTGAATTCAAGGCCGGACTTCTGAGTATGGGAGATGATGGAGAACTAAAGATTCTGGAGATGAAGCAGGAGGAGAGTACCCAGCTTGCGGTGGTGGATGATCAGGTTAATACAAGTCTTATGGAGACCTTCCGGGAGGATTATGATGCATTAAATGATAATCCGTCCGACTATGTGAGGGATCTGGTGGTGCGGACATTCTGCCCGTTAAACTCCACAATGGAGAGCAGCATCGACAGGGAGTTGGAAGTACGCAATTATAACAGCTATCTGGAGTTTTACAAAAAAAGTAAGGATGATTTTATAAAAGTTGTCAAGCCCCTGATGGAAAAAATATTGGGAGTGAAGACCTTTTTTGACCAGTATCAGGTCAAGGAAAGGGGGATGCAGCCGAAGCTTCTGATTACGAACCTGCCCCTTGAGATGATGGTAAAGGCCAGCAATCTGCCCCGCCTGATCACATACCTGAATACCACTAACGACAAGAATGAATTTGACAATACAATCTGGTTTGGAATCGTACCTGATGTGGAGTTGAATCAGACAGAAGGAGGCAGACTTCAGAGAGTTCGTTTTGCAGGCAACAAGCGGGAGGAGAAGAGCGGTAATAATACCATGGAGAACGTGGCAACGCTGATGAATGCGTTGCAGCCCTACCGCATTACAACCTTCTTCAGCTTTTGTTCCGGCGAAGAGTCCACCTTCAGTTATATTGCTACAGAAGGTGTCAACATCTATAAGGAAAAGTGTGCGCCTCTAATGAAGAAGGCATACAGTGAGTTTGCCGTGCCGTGCATTCCCAACGCAACCATCATTCCCAAGGACAAGTCCGGATTGGTTCTCGATAAGCGGATGGTCATGGATGAGGATGGAAATGTTTCTCTCTCTGCGGAGAAAGATGATGTGATGAAGATGTGGCTGGAAGGAGTCTATGTGGGTGCGGCCTATGAAGCGGCAGGCATTGTGGCAGCATGGCAGTGTCCGGAGTATCTGAAGCAGCGTTTCAGAAATACAAGCATGGAATATCCCGGTGTGCGGTTTGATGTGGAAGCCAATGACAATGCGCTTCTGGCGACCACCAGCATGACCAAAGAGATCTCCGGCTTTACCAATACCATCAAGAATGCCATCAACCGCACCGGCTTCGGCTTTGTATTCTCTTCTGACAATGCGCAATACAAGGGCCGGAATGTCAAGAACATAACGGTTTACAAGGCACGCAACCTGTTAAGTAACGGCAATGAGTTTGAACCCATCTATAAGACGCTGGTCGTTACATATATTGAGCGTATGTTGCGATTCTACAGTGGCGATTTTAAGCAGGATAAGATTCTGACATTTTTCAGCAATAATCCCAACAGCCAGAAGAGCAGATGGGATGCAGACCGTCAGTATGTTAATTCTATTCTTCAGGACGGGGATGAACTGGATTTCAGTATTGACGAGAAAAACGGTGTCTGCGATGTATTAGTGACCTTTGCGAATACCACTAAAAATCTGAAAGTACAGCTTACGAGAAAAGCTGGAAATGAATAATCTTGTACATGCCGTACAGATAAAAAATAGGAGGAAACAAAAATGGGAGTACGATTGAGTATCGAAGGAAGCGAGTCTATCAAGTTACAAGAGACCAGCATCACCGGCATTGAGTTTGGAGCGGATATCCCTCATGATTCCAATGCAAGATCTACGGATCTGGGGTCAACGGTATTGATCACGGGGAAGATTCTGGCAGCCGTAGACGGAGAAACAGCGGATGACACCAGCAAGCTTGCAAAGTGGTCTCTGGTTCCTGCTGAGAAATCCGACTGTTACCGTAAGGTGCAGATCAATGTGGTGAGTGCATCTCAGATTGTGCGTCAGATCACCATTCCCAATGCGTTCGTGGTGGGATACGAAGAGGATTTTACGGATGAGAACGGAGCAGGCACTTTCCGCCTTCTGATCAAGCAGAAGAAGGATAAGATGAGCAATCTTAAATTTGAGGGCGGCTTCGGTGAGGAGTAATCGGCAGGCCGGTAAAATAATACATAGATAGCGCATAGCAGATGAAAGGAGACCAATTATGGGATTTACATTAAAGGTGGAGGGAAACACCACGATTGAACTGGGAACCACAAGCATTACCGGAGTAAAGGTCAGCACTGACATTCCGCAGGACAGCAACGCCAGATCCACAGATCTGGGCAGCACGATCACTGTTACGGGAAAGATTCTGACCGCCGTGGACGGAGATCCGTTTGACGCAACCAGACAGCTGGGCTTATGGGCACTGGTTCCTGCAGAAAACTCTGACTGCTACCGTAAGGTCACTGTGGAAGTGATTGCTGCTTCACAGGTGGTCCGTAAGTATTCCTATCCCAACGCTTTTGTTGTGGATTACAAGGAAGATTACGGCGATGTGGAAGGCATCGGCACTTTTAAGCTGATCATGAAGCAGAAGAAGGATAAGATGGCGCAGGTATCCGTAGAAGGTGGGTACAGCATTAATTAAACAGGAAAATTCCGCATGCAGCTTTGGCGGAAAGACATAAAAGGGGGCTGCCTGCTTGCGGGTGGTCCCCATTGATAAATCTACTGACAGGCGGCAGTACATGAAAGATTACTATAAAATATTGGGCGTAGACAGACAGGCATCAACGGAACAAATAAAGAAGGCATATCGCAGTCTGGCTAAGAAATATCATCCGGATGTGGTAAAGGATGATAAGGCAAAGCAAGAGCGCATGTATGAAATTCAGGAAGCCTATGCATGTCTGGAAAATGAAGAACGCCGTAAGAAATATGATGCAGAGTGTCTGAAAAGCCCCCGAAACACTGTGAACGCAGGGGAGAAGGTGAAAAACGGCAGAACCTCTTTTGGAGAGAAGAGTCCGGATATGGGACAGTTCGAACGGTTTTTCGGATTTCAACCCGGCAGGGGGATGGAAACTTATCAGGACCATAGAAGCTCAAAGCCGGAGGGGCCTATCAAACCCGAGGAAATGTTTGCAGCCTTTTTCGGAAGAGGAAGCATGCAGGAGGCAGAAAAAAGAAATGCGGCGGGAAGCAAAAGGAAAAAGAGTTAAACAGACGCTGGATGTTCTGATTATTTTATGCGGAGCAGGTGCTGTTTTCCTTGTCTTTAAGGAAATAGGGACATGGCGCTTTGCACCTGCGGTTTATTTTGTCATTGTTATCGGAATGGCAGCGGCGATATATGATCTTTTCCGGCTCAGCGGCAGCAAGAATACGGAAGAGATCATGCCAGAGGCGGAAAGAATACAGGGGATACAAAGGCTGATTCTGCTGGATGAGGAAGGAAAGCCCATTAAATCATGGGACTTGCAGGGAAAGATTTCCCTGATCATCGGAAAAGCCGGGCGGGATCAGGAGCTGGATATTGATCTGTCAGACTGTGAGTACAGCAGCTTTATTGACTTTCAGCATGCTGTGCTGAATTTCTGTCTGGATCAATGGTATGTGGAGGATCTTGGGTCTCAGAACGGTGTAAAAGTAGGAAAGGTGGAAGACGGGGAATGCTACAGGGTGATCCACCGCCCCTGTAAGGTTGTGGCAGGAGATGTTCTTTACATTGCGAATACGAAGCTGCTTCTGACGTAATGTGAAGTAGAGATAAAAAGGATAGGAGATGGGAGAAAATGGGTTTGGCGAAATGTCCGAATGGACACATTTATAACCCCAGACGTTATGGGAAGATCTGCCCGTACTGCAATATGAAAACGCAGGACGAGGCATTTGCGGAAAAACCGCTGGGATTTGAGCCTCCCGTGGAAATACTGGAGGAGACGGTGCGTCCTGTGTGCGGCTGGATCATCTGCATTGAGGGTGCAAAGGTAGGTATGGATTACAAGATTCATGAAGGTAAGAATTTTGTAGGCCGGGGGGATGAAATGGATATCCAGATTCTGGGGGATAATGAGATCAACCGCAGAAATCACGCTATCATTGTATATGATCCTAAGAACCTAAATACCATGATACTTCCGGGAGATTCTTCCGGTATTGCGTACCTGAACGATAAGCCTGTATATGTACCGCTGGAACTGAATCCCTACGATATCATCAATCTGGGGCAGAGCCGTTTTCTGTTTGTTCCTCTGTGCGGAAATAATTTCTCGTGGGGGGATCTGAAATGACGATGGGTATGCAGGCGTTGTCAGGTCTGGGGCTTGTATACATCATTTTGATCTTCTGCCGCTGCATTTTGAAATGGGGAGATGGATCCTGCGGAACTGATAAGCGGCCGGGGATCGGTATTGCGCAGACTACCGGCAGCCGGCAGGTACAGGCGGACGTTGCCCAGATATGGGACAGCAGTGCCGGGCTGATGGCGGTCATAGCGGATGGAATCGGCAGTGCCAATACGGGTAAAGTCTGTGCACAGGTGGCAGCGGATGCGATTCTGGACCGTTATGAGCCATATTGCGAGCTAAACGATCCGGTATATTTTTTCAGGACATCGTTTCTGGAGGCAAACCAGCGTATCCAGAGAACGATAGGAGAGCGCAGAGGCGGTGCCAGCACCGGCGCAGTGTTTATAAATCGCAGCCACCTGTATTATGCGGTGGCAGGAGATATCCGTGTCGCAGTCATGCGGGGCGGGGAGATGATTCCGCTGAGCAAGGGGCAGACGCTGGATGTTCTGGCGGCGCAGGCCTATGAAGACGGTAAAATATCCAGACAGGATACGCTTTGGAGCATGGAGGAGAAAAAGGTCTGGAGTTATCTGGGACAGGATGGCTTCCATGAGATAGAGGTATGTGAAAAGCCTGTGCTGCTAAAGCCGGAAGATAAAGTGTTATTGATGAGCAAAGGGATCTTTGAGGAACTTTCCTGGAGAGAAATAGAGGATATCCTGATCGACACGGATAATTCCCAGAAATCCGCAGACTGCCTGATCCGTGCAGCAGAGCAGAAGGGAAATCCCCAGAGGGACAATGGAAGTGTCATACTGATACAAAGGTTGGAGGCTTAAATGAGACGAATCAATTCTGATTTTCAGACGCTTCATATATCAGAAGAGGGACAGAAGCTCTCTAACCGAGACTATTTCGGTTATGTGGAGATGGATGATTTTGCCTGCTATGTATTGGCGGACAGTCTGGATGACGAACCGGCCGTTAACAGTGCAAGATTGGTAGTAGACAGTATTATCCGTGACTTTACGGAAGCACCCACGATGGGAAAGGGCACTCTCCGGCGATATCTGCTCAGAGCACATACAGAGCTCCTGAAGCAAAGAGCGGGAATGCATTTAAAGGTTGCTGTGGTGGTGGCAGTGACCGACTACCGGACACTTCGCTATTGTCATGTGGGCAACAGCCGTCTGTACCTGATCCGGAACGCCCGGATTCTGGAACAGACGAAGGACCAGTCGCTGACGCAGAATCTGCTGGAACAGGAACGGATCCTGCTGGATGAGGCCGCAAGGCATGAAGAGCGCAACAATCTTTATTCCTTTCTGGGGGAAAGAGGAAAGCCGGAGATACAGATTTCCCGGAAAAAGAAGCTGGAAGCAGGAGATCTCCTGATACAGCTTACCAGAGGCGTATGGGAACAGTGTGGAGAGCAGGAACTCCTGCGGATCGTCAATGACGCCAAAGAGACAAAGGATATTCTGGATCAGGTGGAAGACTGTATCCTGATGGAGCAGAACAGTAGAAGTATCGACAATTACTCCATGGCTGTGACTGCTGTAAACAAGGTGTATCAGTCTCCGAAAAAACCGGTTTCCGTCAAAAAGGTTCTGATGATCGTCCTGCCTGTTCTGTTGGTGGTGATTACCGTCGGCGTGACCCTGTTTCTGCGGTACCGCAGTATTCAGAACAAAACGCAGTCCCTGTTGCAGTATATGGAAAGCGGTGAGGAGTACCTTGCCTGCAGTAACTTCCAGAAAGTGGCGGAAGAATATGAGGCAGCGAAAAAGCTGGCCGACAGCCTGCATAAGGAGCAGGAATATCGGGAGGCCGATTCCTATACGAAACTGGCAGAGCAGGTGATCTTAGCGGATGAAGCATTGAGCGCAGCGGAATATCAGAAAGCACAGGAACTGTATCTTGCAGCCAGACAGATGGCGGTGGAAAACGGAAATGTGGGACTTTCCTATATTGAGGGACAGCTTAACCGGACGGAAGGGTACATAGAAGTGTTTGATCTGATTGCTCAGGGAGAGAGAAAAGAGGAGTATGACAATCTGACAGGCGCCATTGCACTCTATCAGGAAGCAAAGGAAAAGGCTGCAGCGCTTTACTTCATGGATGGAAAGAAGGAAGCACTGGAGTTACAGATGGCAGCGGAAGAAACGCTGGAAAAGGAACAGTTAGCGGCGGAGAAACGCCTGCAGGAACAGATCGAAGCAGAGGCGGTCAGCCGGGCACTGGATCAGGATCAGAAGACAAATGACCAGCAGAACGCCATAAATATGGAAAATCAGGGAAATGAACTGTTGGCCCAAGGCAGTTATGAAAGTGCCATTACCTTTTATCGTGTGGCCCAGGCCGCCTATAAGCAGCTGGGTCTGACGGAGCTGGCCGACGGAATTGATAAAAAGATGGAAGCTGCCCAGGCCGGAATTGCAGCAAAGGAAGCGCAGGCGGCAGAGGCGGAGAAGCAGAAATCAGAATAAGGATGTGTGGAAGGGGAAACAGATGGGAGAAAGCATGAGCCGGTATACTTATACCCTGAATCCCAGTCAGGGAGTGACGGAGAAACATACCTACAGACAGAGTGAACTGGAAAAGATGACGACATTTCACCTGCGTGAAATATGCAGAAAAGAGCGTCTGGTGGTTTCTTCTGCCAAAAATGACGACAAGGATGGGCTGATCCGTTTGATTATGCGGTTCAGGGGACAGAAGGAATACCGACATATCAGAGAATTCTGTGAAGGCGGAATGGAACGCATACAGGAGTTTTTGAAGCATCAGGTCATCCGTTTTCTGGAGACTCCGGAAGTGGATATACCCGGTACCATTACGATTTTCCATGATACGGAAATGAATGAACTGGACGGCTACCGGATCAAATCTGAGGAAAAGCTTTTCGCCGGAAATCTCCTGCTGGTGGATGAGGCATTTAAAATATATACCTGTTTCTACATAGAGGAAATAGAGGATGTGGCGTATCTGTTTAAGGGAAAAGGGATGCCGGTATGTCCGTTGGAGAAGCATCAGTATTCCATTCTGTATTTCCCGAATGAAGCAATCTCGGAATTTCTGTATGACTGTTATTACGGAAATCATGTCTTCACGCCCGGACATACGGAGGCTGTTCGCATTCCGCTTCTGGATGTTCAGGAAAGACAGATTCCCCAGGCCGATCTGCCGCTGGTGATCGACTTTGGAAGCTCCAATACCACCATGGGAATCTGTCTGCCGGATGGAAGTATGCGGATCGCGACGGCGAAGGGAAAAACGATTATTCCCAGTGTGATCGGTGTGCAGGAAAAAGCGGGCGGAGAAACGGAATTTTTGTTTGGCTATGATGCACAGGAGATGAACAGGCAGAACTACCGGGATGAGGAGGCAGCTGTATTTTATGATATCAAGCGGTGGATCAGCGATGCAGACCGGGTGGAGAGCGTCATATTAAAGAGTGGATATAAATACCAGTTTCCGAGAAAAGAGATGCTCCGTGCCTATCTGGATCATCTTCTGGAAATGGCGCGTCAGCAGTTTAAGTGCAGCTTTACCAATATTCAGCTATTGGCACCGATCCGGCAGAAAGAGAAGTTCCGGCGGGTGTTCAAGGAACTGCTTCCGGAATATACCGTGAACTGCGAGCTGGACGAGGGAATGGCCGTATTGTTCCACAGCATTCACAGCATGATCCGGGCAAAGGCATATGAGGAACGCAGATGGTATCACGCCCTTGTGATTGACTGTGGCGGCGGAACCACAGATTTAACTTCCGGGCGGTTCCGGATTGAGAATAACAGGGTGTCCTATATCATTGATCTGGAAACACGCTATGAAAACGGCGACACAAATCTGGGCGGAAATAACCTGACCTACCGTATTCTTCAGCTTTTAAAGCTGCGTCTGACGGAAGAACTGGGATTTCAGACGAAAGAAGCCTTATTCATAGGGGGCGCAGAGGAAGGCAAATCCGCTTACGAGGAACTGGAGAGACGATACCTTCAGGCAGAAAAGTGGCTGCCTACCCGGTTTAAGGAGTATGAGGGCAGGAGCAGGGAGCAGTATTTCTACGTCAAGAATAATTACTACTACCTTTTTGAACTGGCAGAACAGGTGAAAAAGCTGTTTTTTCAAGCCGGATTCTGTTACAGGCTGAAAATATCCACGAATAAGGGAGAGGATCTCTTCTTAGATAAATGGAAGCTTTCCTTCTGTGGAAAAGGAGATGGCGGATCCGCTGCAGAGCAGCTGGAAACGATTTCCGGACCTTTGGAAATCTGTCTGTATTTACATGAAATAGAGGAACTATTGAGACCGGAAATATATGGACTGATGGAGCGTTTTCTCGATCAGAAATTTGAAAAAGGACAGCTTGCGGAATATGAGATGATCAAGCTGACGGGGCAGTCCTGCAAATCGAGACTGTTTCTGGAAGCGCTCAAACAGTATGTTCCGGGAAAGCGGATACAGGGTGTCCGGCGGGACGATGCAGGGACGGAACTGAAAATGTGCTGTCTGGAGGGAGCACTTGCTTACTTTATGAACTGCAAGCTGGGATACATGAAGGTAAACGAGAACTATAGAGTAGGCAGCCTGCCCTATGAGATTATGGCGTATACCCATGAAAAGGAAGAGAAAACCCTGATTAAGAGTCAGGATACGCAGAATGTGATCGGATACATTTCCCGTTTCCACATCGGAAATCAATTGGATCTGTATCTTAATGATGAACAGGGGGAATGGCTCAGGACATACCATTTTGCCTATGACACTTCTAAATTTGAGAAGACTACCCAGAAGGAGATCGACGAGGATTATGCGGGTACGGTGATTCAGGAAGAAACAGATATCATTTTAGAGGGAGAGATGAAGTTCTTTGTATGGGTTTCCAAGGAACGTTGGGGATTTGTGGTGCTGCCCATCCTGAGAGATCAAGAGGAACTATATAAAGGTGCAGAAACCTTCTTCGATTTTGAAGACGATACCTGGGAACTGAATTTCTTTGACGGAAGGAAGTAGGTGTGCATTATGGGGTGGTCAGGTCAGGAAGACGGCATGGACGTAATGAAAGAGATAATCCAGAAGGAGATACAATCCATAAGCAGTCTGGAAGAAAGGGTGATCTTCAAGAATCTGATGGAAGGAGTCTTTTTATCCCTGTATGACACGAATCGGGAGATGTACGAGGGATTGGAGCGCCGCATCAAAGAAGAATTGGACTATGACAAAAACCGCTATTATGTAAAGACAGGCATTGTGGAGAGGGAATTTTTCGATGCCTCCCACCATCTGCTGTCACCAATGGATGAAAGTGATCTGGCAGAAAAACTGTATGATATGAAGGAAATTCTGCGGGCGGTGGAAGAAGAGGGAGCGTTCCGGCTGATGAAAGTCATGTTACGCTGCGATTTTCTGGAACAGCAGAAACTGCTGGCATTGCAACCTGTGTTTGAAGGCGTCATCGAGACCGAAGAACCGGAGAAGGAATGGAAGGTGGAGATCCGTCTGCGGGAAAATCGGGAGTATCTGAAAAAAATAGAATACCTGTATCTGTTGTTTACCAGAAACGGCATACCCTGGCAGACCGCCAATGCACCCTATCTGTATAAGATGGCGGACATGATCGTGACCGGGCTCCCGGAAGGAATTACCGGCAAAGAGAAAATCAGGCGGGTAACCATCCAGTTTGGAGAATACAGCAGTATGATTCAAGAAGATGTCATTCCGGTATGGAATATTCAGAGACTTGAGCTGGACAGCATCGGTTTCCCCATACCCTGCGGAGACCATCAGAATTATGAACACAGCGTTTCCCTGAAGAAGCATGGAATAAATCATGCATATCTGGTGGAGGATGACAGGAATGTGCAGAGTGTCAGTCAGGAAGGGGAAAGATTAAGAATCGTATGCAAAACCGGTGAAGCAAAAAAATGGGGGATCTATCAGATCCGTTCTTCCCAGGAGCAGAAGATAGACCGCTATACCTTTCCCATCATGGGAAACGGCCGGGAAGAAAACTTTGCAGAGAAATACCAGAGAAAGTGGAACCAGCAGATCAGGACCAAAACAGAGCTGGCGCATTTCATAAAGGGATTCGGGCTGGAGGATTATGTACGTTATCAGGACTGTCAGGTAGAGGACGACTTTCCGGGCAATAGGGAGACATACGCGGTGAACTGCTTTATTCCGGATGAGATCCGGCTCAGATCAACGCAGAAGAAACTGGTTCTCTATTTCCAACCGGGAAAACAGGAGAGGTGGCTGCAGAGAGATATTCTGAGTTTTCTGGTATCTGAGGTACAGCGGATCTATCCGGAATATGACTGTGGGGGAATATTGGTATGAGGTACCTCTGGGAAGTACTATTGGAAGCGAAAAAGGAACAGATTCCGGAAGAGAGACTTCGGTTTGTCCATGCGCCACAGGGCAGCGGGTATATGGAACTGTCCCTGCCCTGTCTCAACCAGACCTGGCTGGGAGAAGAGGAGCAGCCGGAAGACATCAACATAGAGGTGAATACCTATTATCGCTTTTATGACATATTCTGTGAAATGTTTCCACCGGATGAGGCAGAGTTCCCCTCACTGCGGGAAAGTCTGACAAATTTATGCCTGCATATGCTGGCACAGAATGATATCAGGATGGGCATGACAAGGGAAGATTACCACAAGAGACTTCTTGCAAAAGAGATTCTGGACGGAAACTTCGGAGAAATAGCAGGAAACGTATTCCGGTCAATGAGCAGCAAAGAGCAGGAGATATTGCTGGGCGGATGGCTGAACAGCTTCCGGACAGGCAGTGTCCTGCCGGTTTTTCTGGATATGGTTCATGGTCTGGTGGCGGATAGCATCGTCTATCACAACAACGCCTATCCGGATGAGATTCTGATCTATACCGGATGGAAGAGAGAGCGGAACCTGGAGCAGAGGATCCGATTCCTGATCGATACGTTTCTGGACATCCGGTATCGGGTGGAAATCTTTTATGAATATCATTTCGGGATAATCGGAGTAGAGGAGACGATGCGGATCGGGGAGATCGCGATCTGCTGAAGGGAGAGAAAATGTTTCAGAATATTTATCCTGTGTTTGAACCCAAAAGACTTTTAAAAAAAGAGATGTTGGAAAATCTCAGGGATTTTCCCAGAAGCCTGTTTGGATTGCAGTATCAGAATTACAGCGATGGAATTCTGTATGGATGTGACATTACGGGAACGGAGACAGGGATGATTCTTCTGCCGGGAATATTGTGTTACAAAGGTGTGCCCTATTTTCTGGAGAGACCATATCCTGTTTCGTGTAAAGCAGAAGGAAAAATGGCATATGTAAAGGTACATTTCTGGGATAAGACCATCGGCAGCGGCGGTGAAGAGTATTTGTCACAAATCATTGTGGATGAACAGGAGCCGGATGCAGAACAGGAACTGGAGCTGGCACGGTTTAAACTTCAGGCGGGAGCAAGACTTCGCTCAGACTATGTGGACTTTTATGATTACGAGACCGAATTTGATACGGTGAATCGTATTTACGTGCCTTATGCCGCACCGGATCATCCCGGCATCTGGCCGCAGATTTTAAAGAGCTTTGCAAGAGAATTATTAAAGTATGCTGTGACAGATCCGTGGGATTGTGCATTCTGTCTCCAATGTCTGCAAAGGAAGGAGGCCATGCCTTATGAGGCGGTCCGTGCCTATCTTCATGCAAGGCTGGGGCAGAGTAAGGAATACACAAATATGCAGATGTATGGCGCATTGAAGAGAATTCTGGGTGAAGCGGGCGGAAGGGAAGAGATTCCCGGACAGACCCGAAAGAAAGAGGGAACATTGCTCATGCTTTAACGGTGTGAGGGAAAAGGAGGCGGCAGGCATGGAAAACGAAATGGATTTGTCCATAGCACGGTTTATCAGAGAGCAGCGGGAACGGGAAGAACAGGAGGAAAGAGAACGCCTGCGGAAACAGTATGATCCCAGGGAGCGGATTACTTATACGCTGGAGGAGATGATGGAGGGGATACGAAGCGGACGACAGTATCTCTATACATTGTTGCTGGAGTTTGAACCGAAGGACCTGTTGGAAGGACGGTTGACGGTTCCTTTTATTAAAAATTTCTATGATGTGGAGCAAAATGAAGCCGGAATGATTCTTTTGGCAAGCAATACACGCAAGGTTGTTTTTAATGTATCTGATGCACCTTGCACAAAAGTGAAGATGCCTCTGAATAAATGGATCGAGCAGACCAAAGAAGCCATGAAGGATATGCACATATATATTAAGCCCGGGAAAAAGGCGGTGGTAGGAAATATGGAATATTTCTGCTATACGGCGCCTACATCCAGAGGACGTCTTTTTAACATCGTCTTTCGGTTGAAAAAAGGCGGCAGGATATATGCGGGAAACCTGAATTGCCCGGAGGAAGAGCAAAAAGGCATGGGACTGTTGCTGGAGGCAATGGTGCATGTGATTGAGGAAATGAACCGTTAGAAGGGAGGGAGCAGCGTATGGATGCGATTACCTATGGGAGTCTTTTTCTGATACTGGGAAGTACGCGTCTGTCGGTTTTGACATGCTGCATCAGTGAAAATCCCGGGAAGCACGGATTCCTTTCCGCAGATGCAGAGACGCAGGAGGAACTGAAGGATTATCTTCTGTACGAGGAAGATGGTCATATCGGATTATTTGTAATGCTCGGAGAGACCATAAAACCGTTGTTTTACGGCACGGTGACCTGTATGGAAGTAAAGGCTCAGGGAGGAAGGTGTGTGCTGCATCTGGAGGCACTGACGGAAAGCTATCAGATGGATCTTACAGTAAGGAACCGGTCTTTTCAGGACGTAGCCATGACCTCCCACCAGTTAATTCAAAAGATATTGGAGCCTTATTCGCAAAGTCAGATTCTGTTCTCCATAGAAGATAAGGCATTAGGGCAGATTATGGTGCAGTATCAGGAAACGGATTGGGAATTTCTGAACCGTGTTCTTTCCGCGTATGGTGCCAGTGCGTATATTGCAGGCAATGAACCGGGGATTTATCTGAGAGTAGGATTGATGGATACAGAGGAGGATGCAGACTGGGATCTGCTTCCCTATGTTCTGCATCGTAATGCTGCGCCCAGAGAGACAAAAAAAGGACTGAAAGGGCAGATCTGCTATCAGATAGAGACATATGACATTCTTCCATTGGGAGAAAAAGTGCTTTTCAAAGGGAAAGAACTGTATATCGGAAAAATCGAAAGATTTTTCCGGCAGGGACTTTTTGTCAGCAGATATTATCTGTATTTTGCAGAGGGACTGAGGAAACTGAAATATTACAATCCGTTCCTCGGTGGAGTATCCATAAACGGGGTGGTTACGGCCGTCAGCAGGAATCGGCTTCAGGCACAATTAGAGACGGATGCTTTGGCAAATTACAGGAAAAAGTATTTTTTCCCCTTTTCTACAGTGGCAGCATCTCCGGATGGAAGTGGATGGTATTGCATGCCCAGACCGGGGGATCAGGTAAGGATTTTCTTCCCCACCGCAGATGAGAAGGAAAGCTATGCGATTGCAAATATTCAGGGAGATTCGTCGCCTGCATCTGACAGTCCGATGAGCAGGCCTGATCTGAAGGATATTACCATGCCGGATGGAAAGGCTGTCCGGTTTATAGAAGGCGGAATACAACTGGCCGTTGGCGGAAATAAAGGAACTGTCACTCTGACAAATGATGGAAACGCCGAAATTGTTACCGATGATGACATTGAAATCAGCGCGGCGGAGGCAGTGTGTTTCAGCACGGATGGAATGATGAGTGTGACAGCGGGATCCCGGATACAGTTTATCAATGATGCGGGGGGAAATATTACCGTAACAGACGAAACAGTGAAAATCGATGCTGCTATGATTATCAACAATTAGCGGAGGGATATTATGTACAGTTTGCATGATATAGAAGTAAACGGGCTGGATCTGGCAGAGGTGTTGGAGTGTGAAATAGAATCCCGGGCAGGAGAGCATAGTACGCTGGTGATCCTTGCCCGTGTGACAGAAGAAGAGTTTGTATTTGAAATCTCAGATTGTCAGGATCTTGAAGTACTTCTGCGCGAAGGAGAAGGCAGGAAGATCCTGTTCTCCGGCATCCTGACGGATATTCAGATAACGGAAAGCGGTCAGGTGAAGACTGTACGAATAGAAGGAAAGAGCCGCAGCTGGCTTATGGATCGGGAGAAACATTCCCGTTCTTTCCAGAACGCTAAGATGACTTTTCAGGAGTTAGCACAGGAAATACTGGCAAATTATAAGGATGCTGATCTGATCTATGCTGCTGCGGGAAAGGCGGTTGGAAGTCTGATCGTTCAGTATGAGGAGACGGATTGGGAATTCCTGCAGAGAGTGCTTTCCAGGGAAGGTATTATGATCACTCCGGACTGCCGACAGCCCGGCTTAAAATTATATGCGGGAGTTCCGGAGCTTATGGAGTCAGCATTTCCCTGTCATATTCTGGATATGGAAAAGGATATGGACGGATATTATGAGCTGAAGGCAAACGGCAGAGAGGTGCATGCATCGGATTTTACCCGCTATACGGTCGTTTCAGAACAGCTTATGGGAATCTTTGATCCGGTCCGGATACAGGGAAATCCTTTTGTGGTTTATGCATGCAGATATTCCTTTGAAGATCAGGAGATGCAGGGAACTTATAAATTACAAAGTGCAAAGGGGCTTACAAGGCCTGTGATCTATCCCATGCATTTGATCGGGGTAGCGCTGAATGGCAATGTGGTGAACGTATCAGGTACAAAAGTGCAGGTAGCAATGGCAATTGATGGAAACAGCAGGAAACGTGCATTGTACTGGTTCCCCTATTCCACCCTGTCTGCATCCTCAGATGGCAGCGGATGGTATTGCATGCCGGAGGTGGGAGATGATGTGCGGATATATTTTCCTTCCAAGGCAGAATCTGAGGCAATTGCACTGAGTGCTGTAAGTAATTACGATGCACCGCAGAGTGGAGAAGATCGGATGAGCGATCCGGACAACCGGTATCTGCGCACCAAATCCGGGCAGGAGCTTGCACTGGCCCCGGAGTATATAAAGCTTTCCTGTGGAAAAGCAGCATCCGCAGTGACAATTCAGACGGATGGAAAGGTCAAAATACAATCTCAGTCTATGGTGAAGGCAATGGCACAGGAAGAGATTGCGATTCATGCGGAGGAGCAGGTGACGCTTCATGTATCGGAACAATTTATTATGCATAGTCTGAGCGGCGGACAGATTGTATCCAGCAAAGGCAACGTTATTATGCAGGGAACAGAAGTAATCGTGGATTAACATGTTTTGAAGGAGAGACAGATGGACAGAGAAACGGCTTTGCAGAATTACAGAGAAGCGGTATCGGGAAAAATAGCAGCATTCCGCAGCCATATGGGGGATTCTGTTCTGGAACATGCCAAGGATTGGGAGGCTGTGGTAGAAAAAGCCATGAAGCTTCTGGGAGAGCAGATGGAAAAACAGGGAAAGGAGTATGTATGTTTTTTGTATTTTTCTCTGTTGAAGTCAGATACGATCAACAGAAACTATCGGGTTCAGCTTCACGGTCTCGATATGAGCTGGTATATGGATAAGGAACCGGTTGAGGTGTATGTGGATGTAAAGGAATTGCTTACACCTTTGGATGAACTTTGGAATGAGTTAGTTTGTGCCAATCAGGGATATGGTGTCTCTGTCAATGAATATGACATTCAGAATCTGCTGTTTGATGAACTGACCATTATGGACAATATGATCTGTCAGGTGCTTCGCTATCGTCTGCGGGACTGGGAGAAAAAGGGAATCTTTGAGCCTGTTACCCGTTCTCCCTATTGGGTCCTGAGGTGGGGGGAATATCGTGATCAGACCGAAATACTGGTTCAGACGGACCGGGTGGAAAAGGATCCCGGCGTCTGGAAGACCGAACTGTCAAAGGCAGCCAGAGAGCCGGAAAAGATGGTGTTCAGTTATTGGTATAAAGGCACCTATGCAGACAGAACGATCCGGGACATGGATATGCGCTTTATTACGTTTGAGGAAAGCACCGTACAAAACATTGTATTTCAGAACTGCAATCTGGAAGGAAGCCGTTTCCCCGGAACCAGACTGACGGGATGCAGCTTTGAAGGGTGTAATCTGTGGGGGGCAGATTTTCGGGAGTGCACGTTTGAACAGACATCTTTTGCCGGAGCTGAACTTACTGCCGCTGTGTTCCCCGCAGAAAGTGTTCCGTTTCTGGATATCAGTGCAGAGCAGCTTCAGGTAATCCGTCTGGACAGGGAGGAAGAATCATGAGGTATTTCTTTATTACGCAGGACAAAAATCTGCCGGGATCTATTCAGTATCGTGATTTTGATATCAATGGGAGCCGTCATGTGTTTTCTAAAGAGGACAGCAGCCAGTTGGACAGTGTTGTGGCATTGTATCTGGCAGGGGATGGCAACGAGGCCAGATGGGATTTTCTACAGCATCCGGTAACCATGTTCTCCAGAAGATTCCGGAATATTCTGGATGCGTATGAACCGGGATTGTTCTTCCAGGAGGTAGTTCTAATCCACAAGGAGAGTTCCCGGCAGTACCGGTATGTACATACGTTAATGGATCAGCTGGATGCGGTGGGAAGTCAGACGGAATATTATCCCAACGGGACGGTAAAGCGTCTGGTTTTAGACAGCGGGAAAATTGGACAGCATAACCTGTTCCTGCTGAAAGGGAACCAGAGAAAGGATCCGATTGTCAGTCTGCCTCTGGCAGAGAGCCTGCTGCGGCGCAGGCCGATGGGAATACACTTTGAAGAAGTGGAGGTGCAGTAAATGAGTGAGATACAGCCAAGTCTGGGAGAACTGGAGGATGCACAGAATACTGCCTATGAGAATTTCTTCACAGCGCGGGATGCTGTTACGGCGGCTGGGGAAAGAGTTGCTGCCGCCGATGAAGCGGTATGTCTGGCAGAGAAAAAGTATATGAACGGTGAAATCAGTGTGGAAGAGTGGGAGGCAACGTTACAGGAATTAAGCGATGCACAAGTGGCTGAGACAGCGGCAAATGAGAACTATGAAGCTGCGGCAGCGGGGGCGCAGGCGGCAGCGGAAGCGGTGGAGGCCAAAAAACAGGAACTTCGTGACAGCCGTGTAAATGACACCGCTTATGTGGTACATTGTGCCCGGATCGAGTGCCCTTTTGGTATGCGTGAAAGCTATCTGGCACTGGATGCTACCCATGGGGTACTGACGCACCAGATACCGCAGATGACGGTAAAAGATATGATTCTGAATACAAATATCATTAACTTCGGTGGATGCCACAGCAGGGAGAACCCTGATGTTCAGGCGGAGATTGAAAAAACCAACGCCATCATAGAATCCAAAAAAGACTGGCGGGACGATGTGGTGGGCTATTTCACAAAGAAATGGAATGAGCGTGTAACAATCATAAAAGCAGGGATCGGTCTTGCAAAAAAACTATTAGGGATGAAAAAGAAAGAAAAGACCGAAGAAGAAAAGCTGGAAGAAATGAGTTCAGATTTTGTTGGTGAGTGCAAGGCCCAGTTCCCCGCGGACGGAGAATGGCTGGAAGGGCATGAAAAGGTATTTATTAATGGGGAACCGTTGCTGTTGCGCAGATGCAGTATCATGTGCAGTTACGGAGGATGTGTAACGATCTTGCTTTCGGGACAGCCGGAATAGGAGGAAAAAGGTATGGAGCTTGCTTATCAGGGTCTTTTCATTCGACTTCCCTTTGAAGGTGCGGTTGGAGTAGAAGCATTTGAAATGAATGCGTCATTTAATGACCATGTCACATTAAGGCTGTTACTTCTGGTGGAAGAAGAAAAGATAGAAGCTCTCATTCATGGTATTGGGGATGGGGATGATATAGAGGTATATAAGGCGGAGGCTGATGGGCTTTTATATGCCGGAAAGATTACAGACGCTAAAATGGAGCAGGATCGCAGCCTGCACCTTTTGCAGCTGGAAGCAGCTTCTTATACCATGGAATGGGGGCTTGCACCGGTAAGCCAGAGCTTTCTGAACTTAGACACAACATACAGGCAGGTTATGGACAAGGTCCTTAAGAATCAGAAGGATGCGGAAATTCTGGACTGTGCTACCAAAGGTGCTGTGATTCCTGATTTCCTGCTTCAGTATGAGGAGAGCGACTGGAATTTCCTCGTGCGTCTTGCCAGTCATTTTCATACCTTTATGGTACCGGACTGCCGTGCGGCGCATGGACGGGCCTATTTTGGAATTCCGGATCTGGGGGAAGAATATGTCCTGAGCGATGAAGAGTTTACAGAGATCAAGGATATGGACCAGTATTATCGTCTGGGCAGAGAACAGAAAATCCTTCCGCAGGAAACCCTTAAATGGAAAGTGACTGCCAGGCAGGATTTCTGTCTGGCACAGAAGGTACGCTTCCGGGGGATCAGTGCCATTGTCACAAGGATACAGTATCAGACGGTAGAAGGAGAACTTGTACGGACTTATGAACTGAGCCGGAGAAAGGGTGTGTTATGTGCCCCTGAAAAGAATCCTCATATTTTCGGTATGAGCATCCCCGCTACGGTAAAAGAGCGTTCGGGAAATTGTGTCAGGGTGCATTTCCATATTGATCCGGAATATGATAATTCCCCTAATGTAAAATACTTTACTTATGCGATCGAGAGCAGCTTTATCTACTGTATGCCGGAGGTGGGAAGTCAGGTACATATTTACTTCCCCGGGGATGATGAGAAAGATGCTATTGCAGTTCATGCCATCCGGACATCCGGCGGTTCCTCCGCATCCGGTTATGCACAGATACCGGACAACAAATCTTTTTCCAATGTAAATGGGGCGGAACTTTTGATGACTCCATCTAAGGCTATCGTATCTGCCGATCAGGAAAAGCAGACCTGTGTCTATCTGGATACAGATGGAAATGCCCTTATCACAGGGAAGAAGATTTGTCTCCATGCGGAAAAGAATCTGATTGTGGGTGATCCTGCAGAGGAAGACGGACAGGCTTCCAGACAAATGGTGCTGGAGGCGGAGGAACTGACGGTTCAGGTCGGAGGGAACGGTTCTCAGATCAACTTAACGGATGAGGCACGGATTATAGCAGCCTTTGTAAAGATGGATGCATCGGACCGGTCGCCTGCTGCAAATCCGTCTCTGGAAGAACTCAGATCATCTGTAACAGCAAATGATGAGACCAACAGAAAAAATATCAATGAAGATGTCAGCAATGAACTGGTGGAGAAATTCGAGGAAGGCAGAACCGGTATTCTGAAAGGGATCGTAAAAGTGGCTGCCACAGTTGCAACTGTGGCGGTAGCGGTAGCGCTGACCGCAGCAACCGGCGGTGCTGCGGCAGTTATTATTGCAACCGTGGTGTTGGGAGCAGCTACGGCTGCATATGCTGTAGCAGATGTGGGAGAAGGAATAGACAATTACAAAAAGGCCCAAAGCGGTGATTTAAGTCAGGGACACAATTTCATGCGGGATGACGTATTCGGTGGAAACGAGCTCCTGTATGAACTGGTGAGAGCGGGTACGGAGATTGCCTTCGGTGTTGTATCCGGCTGTGCAATAGGTAGTGCATTTAATAAATTGATGACAGCAGAAAAATTCATACATCTTGCTAAGGAAGCAAAATGTCTGAAGGCAGTCATGCAGATAGGGGGAAATGTCCTGGATGGTATTTTTGATGATCTGGCACGGACAGGAGAGATCAATCCTGCCAGGACACTATGGAATATCGGGATAGGATTTGCACAGGGCAGTACCGGCAGTGGCATCCGTGACGGACTATTGAGTAAATTAGGTATTGAAGGATGTTCCTTCGGAAACCATCTCATTAAGACATTTCTGGGCGGTTTTATTGATACCGGCATAGATGGGGTGGGTTCTGCTCTGAGTGAACAGGACTTTGATCTGAAGAGCAGCCTTATCCAGAATCTTTTCTTTAATGGACTGGACGCTTTTATCAGCGATCCTGTGGACGCAGTCACGGGAATCTATGTCATTCAGGCTACGGATTTCCTGCTGGCCAGCGTGCCCTTTGCCCTGAAACTGGAACGGTCCTATTATTCTACCAATAATACGGTCTCTGTACTGGGGCTGGGATGGAAATTCCCATATGCCAGCAGGATATATCGGGATACAAGGGATGTGGAGCATACCCGGGTTCATCTGGAGACCATCACGGGTCATTCTGTGTGCTACGAGGAGCAGGATGGCCGTTGGGTGAACCAGAGCAAGGGAGCATCCAGATTCCTGATGGAAGTACAGGAGGCAGAGATAACCGGACAGGAGCGGTATGTGCTTACGGATGTGGTGGACCATACCCTGAGTGTTTATGATGCCAGAGGACTGCTTCAGTCTGTGGAATATCCAAATCAGCAGCGCTTAAGCTTTGCCTATGGAGAAGAGGGGCTGGAACGGATCGTTACGCCCCTGGGCAATGTACTTCAGGTAGAGTGCCGGGGTGGGCGTATTCTGCAGATTACGGATGAGATCGGACGCAGGACCCAGTATCGCTATGAGGGCGATCTTCTGGTGGATGTGGTGCATACGGACGAGGGGATTACCCACTACGAATATGATGAAAACGGACATATTTCTTCCGTTACGGATCAGAACGGAAGTTGTTATCTGGAGAACGAGTATGACGTGAAGGGCAGGGTCACCCGTCAGAACTTTTCAAGCGGTGTGTACCAGACCTTTACTTATGATGATATTCATCACAGGAATACCATTTATTACAGCGAAACGGGCAAGACGGAGATCTATGAATACAATAACCGGTTTCTGAAGGAACGGGTAATTTATGAGGATGGTTCGTTTCAGACCTATCAGTATTCGGATGACAACTTAAAGGTGGAAGAAATCAGTCGTCTGGGCAGCAGGAAAGAGTGGGAGTACGATGCCTATGGAAGAAGCATCCGGGAAAAATTCCCGGATGGCTTTGAAGTGCACCATGAATATAATGAGCACCATGATCTGGTACATACATG